>NZ_CANCWN010000035.1:0-16963 GCF_947381485.1 Limosilactobacillus avium
ATCAAACACCTTTGGAAGTATTCATGAAGTATATTACAGATGACCAATTTCTAATTTAAATTGACATTCCGGGAGTTTAAAACGCAATCGCCAAGATCTTTGCCTGGGCGCTTTCCAGCTCGTCCGCCGTCAAATTGATGAAGCGGTTGACGACCCGCTGGTCCGCCCCGATGTCGTCGACCAGAAAATCATGGATAGTCGTGATGGCCACCCCCGCATGACGAAGGTGCTGAACCGTCATTGCCACGGCCAGCTCCTCCACCTTCGCTGCTGATAGCGAGGCCGGTGCCACTTCTACAACTCCCTGGTAATAACCAGTCATAAATACCTTGTTCATGAACAGGCCCCCTTTTAATGATTATTATAGGCCCTTTCCTGGTTAAAGACTAACCGAGGTACTTTTCCACAACGCCATTATACTTAACCAGGTCCTTTATGCTGGCCGTGTTCTCTGGTTCAACGACGTTTGTCGAAATACGGTCCTCATTATCGTCTTGTTGCTGAAGTCCCCACAGGCTCGACGAAATGATCAACTGCCGTAACTGGTCGCCATCATCCGTTAGTGAATACTGATTTGCATCATCCATGACTGGATTTACGACCCGGAGGTTTTGCAGGGCGTGTAATTCCGCCGCCAGCTGGTCGCTAGTTAACTTCGGGAGCAGCTGCAGCATTTCCCCCTTCGTCAATGGCCGAAAGCCTAACCAGTAGATCATCGTTGGCTGCCATTGACTGGCCATGATCTTCAAAGTATAGGCCAAGCCACTTTCAGTCTTCTTTTCAGTCATTATTCCACTTCCATTCCCAAAATCTATTTCCTTATCCCCCTTATTATACCTGATTAAGAGACAAATGTTTAATTTTAGTATATTAGCCACGGAAGCGACGGTTAACGCACCGCGCTAACTGGTGCTGGAAGTTGGTATCCGGCTCCTCGCCAAAGATGTTGATAAAGGAGGTCCGGACAGCATTGAGCATCATTTGCAAGCGAACATCCTGGTTCAAGCGGAGGCCGTCCTGCCGGCTGCAGTAGGTATCGCTGGCCCGAATCAGGTTGCTTTCCGTCCGCCACATCCCGTAGAGGGCAATCTTATTTTGGATATTCTGCAGCTGAAGGACACTCACCCGGTCGGCCGCATTCACAATCCGCTGAAAGGCCTTCAGGCTGGCATCGATGTATATCTGCAGGTGAAAATCTTCGAACGATACCAGGAGGCGGTCGCGCTCGGTCGAGTAGCAGTAATTGCCGAGAAAGTGGGCCATGTAGTAAACCACCCGGGCATTGCTGGTCCCCTGACTGGGCACGAGGCGGTTATGGCCCGCGATGAGGCCCTGTGTCCGGCACTTGACCCGGGCATAGTAGGCGTCCATCTCGTACTGGTAAATCCCGTTTTGGATACAGAAGCTCTTCAAACATTCCCGCAGCGGCTGCTTGAGGGCCACCACCTGCCCCTCCGTCGTTAGGATCAAGGTTTGCTTCTGGTAGGCAGTCATCGCGACCGTATTGTCAAAACGGGGCTGAAAGCACTCCGTTGTCACGTCAACTGTTAATGAAGCTGGGTCACTAAAATCAAAAACCCGTATTTTATCCACGTAAATTCCCCCACATCAAATCTAAAAATAACGGAATTCTCCCGAAAATATGAAACCGTTTCCGCGAATATTAAGATATCAATTGTCTTTACCCCCGTCAACACCTTTTTTCCGGTCTAAACGCCTGTTTTATCGTTCGTTTAGCTACCCCCTTTTCAGATAAAATGACGGTACTCAAGGGCTCCTGAGAATTTATCCTCAGGAATGATATAAATAATGAATTGTGAAAAAATTACTAACGGACTAACTTTCTTGGTTACCGATAAGCGAATCGCCGTTGTGTACGGTGTTTTGAAGCGTCTGCACGTCTCCTATTACAGTGACTGCTACGACGACCTCTTTCAGGAGGGCTGCCTCGCCTTTGCTGAAGCCTTCGCCTCCTACCCCGGCTGCCCACAGGCGGATGACCGTTTTATGGCCTACGCCTACCAGCGGATCTACTGGCGCCTGCTCGATCTTCTCCGGCAAAATAGCCAGCATGACCAGCAGACAGTCACCGGTGATGCGGACCAGGACCCGGTTGAACTCGTCGTCGACCCCCGGCCCACTTGGGAGGAGGAGCACCTTGTCAATGCCGCCTTCTTCACCTCCCTGGCGGCGCACTGTTCACCTAACCAGCGACGCTACCTAGATGCCAAACTGAACCGACAGTGGAGCGATAAGGAGATTGCCGACCATTACAAGGTCAGTCCTAGCGCCGTTCACCAGTGGAAGACGGGCTTGATTGCAAAGGCCCGCCGGCTCAGCTACAATGGGAATGAATTTGAGGTGAGAAAATGAGTAAACACCAAGTCAATGGGGACCAGGATTGGTTCCACTGTTACTACCGGGGCGAGGACCGGGACGACGGCTGCGCAAACGAGCTCAGCCTGTCTACTGATCCTGCAGGAAACCAGCTTGACCTGCTCGTCAGCAATCCCGGCTTTGACGACGAAAGTCATGACGACACCTTTGCACTGCAGAAGGGGGATGTGGAGAAGCTCAGTGCCTTTTTGCAGGCCTGGCTAAAGCGCCATTGCTGAGGCAAATTGTTTTGGTAATCGTACGCTTCCCCTTACAATAATCCTAAGATGAAAGTGAGGGGTAACCATGTGTACAAGTATTTACCAAGTAACGGACGACCGGACCCACCTTCTGGCACGGACGATGGATTGGCCAGTGCTGGCCGTTTCCCCGCTCTTTGTCCCCCGGAACTTCCGCTGGCAGTCGGTCTATAACCAACGGGTGTACCAGAACAAGTACGCCCTGGTCGGTGGCGGCAGTCTCTCTGCCCACCACGTTGACGTTTCCGACGGGGTTAACGAGTACGGCCTGATGGCCCAGAAGCTGACCTTTGACAACGGGGCCACTTTGGTCGACCAATCGGATGACTCCCGGGTGCAGCTGGCGGCGTACGAGTTTGCCTTCTATATTCTGGGCAACTTCAAGTCAGTCGCCGACCTAGCGGACCACATCGGGGAAATTGACCTGATGAGCGACGTCCATAACGATATCAAGTTTGGGAAGTCGGAGATGCACTTTGCCGTGGCTGACCGGACCGGGCGGATTGTGGTCGTGGAACCAACCAGCCAGCCGATGCGGATTATTGAAAACCCGTTGGGCGTGGTAACCAACAGTCCCGACTACGACCGCCAGCTCAAGCAAATGGAGAAGTACGTGGACTTTACAACTGACTTTCGGGCCGGGAAGGTGCCCTTAAATACCCCGCGGGTAACCACCGGGCGCCTCTCGGGGAAGGCTAACCCACCGGGCTATTATTCACCTAGTGCCCGCTTCATTCGGGCAGCGTACTTACGGGAGCGTTCCGATGTGCCCCAGGATAAGGCCAGTGGGATCACCAGTGAATTTCACCTGCTGGACAGCGTGACGGTTCCCCAGAACAGTCGCCACCAGCCGACCTACTCGGTTTACCGGTCCGTGACGGTCTCTGAAGGGCGGGAATACTATTTCCAATCCTACCACCGGGGCGATACCACCAAGCTCCAGCTGACTGGTGACATGTTGGAATGGACCCATCCCAAGGTCTACCACGTTCCCGACCGACTGGCGGTGCGGGAGGTTAAATAAAATTAAGGTCACTAACAATTCGTTAGCGGCCTTTTTTGTTTGCATCGGTAGCGCTTTCAGGTTACTATATATTTGTAAGTAAATTTTGAAGCTTTTTAGGAGGTATTTTGCTATGGCTAATTTGAATGATTCGCTTACCTTTCCAAACGGAGCAACAGTGGCCAATCGCTTTGTCATGCCGCCAATGCTCACCAACAGTGGTGAAGATGGTTACGCCACCCAGGACACCCTTGACTACTACAATGCCCGGTCCAAGGCGGGTGGAATGATCATCACCGAATACCACTACGTCAGCGAAAACGGTGGTCCTGCCATGACCTGGAAGCGGGGCCGGGAACAACTGGCCGTCTATGACGATAAGTTCATCCCCCAGCTGAAGAAGCTCGCCGCCGCAATCAAGCATTCCGGTAACAAGGCGATCCTCCAGATTGCCCACACCGGCCGGGAAGCCAACTACCGGGCCATGCAGGATAAGCCGGTTTACTCACCGAGCGCCATCGACTTCCCGTTCCTGCCGTACAAGGTCCACGAATTTACCGATGAGCAGGTCAAGCAGGTCGTCGCCGACTTCGGTGCTGCCGCCAAGCGGGCAATTGAGGCTGGTTTTGACGGTGTCGAAATCCACGGTGCCAACCACTACCTAATCCAGCAGTTCTTCTCCCAGTACTCCAACCGGCGGACGGATCACTGGGGTGGCAGTTTGGAGAAGCGGATGAACTTCCCAGTTGCAGTCGTTAAGTCAGTAACGGACGTTGTCAAGAAGTACGCCCCGAAGGACTTCATCGTTGGTTACCGGATCTCCCCCGAAGAAATTCACGGTAAGAACGTCGGCTATACCTGGCACGAGGCTACCCAGCTGATTGATCGCCTGACTAAGGAATTTAACCTAGACTACATCCACCTGTCAATGCTGAAGTATGACTCCAAGCCAGGGGACGCCCTCCTGATGGACCGGGAGCAGGCCGACCAGAAGTTTGACGACTCGGCCAAGCCATTTGCCACCCTCTTCAAGCCATACCTGAACGGTGCCAAGGAAATCATTGTCGGTAGCATCACCAGCAAGGAAGACGCCGAAAAGGCCCTGGAACTTGCCGACCTAGTTGCTGCCGGGCGGGAAACTTTGATTGACCCCCTGTTTGCCGATAAGGTCTTGAACGGTCACGCCGATGAGGTTATCACCACGCTGACCGCTGCTCAGGCCAAGGCTGGTCACCTGACCCAAGGACTGATTGATACCTTCTCTGCCCCACAACTGGGCATTCCGATTAACCGGGCGGACGACCTCAAGACCCTTCACCAGGGCTTCGGTGCCTGGACCGAAATGAAATATCCACAAAATGACCAGATGAAGTAACGAAAGGCGAACTTTTTCTCTCTTTTATTAAAAAAATCGGTGCCAACCTTAATTGTTCTGCACCGATTTTTATTTATATGTTCCAAAAATTGCTGGCACCTCAGTATGCTCAACAAGTTTAGTCCGGTAATGATGAACATCCAAAGTAATAAGTTGGTCACATAGCAGGGCCACGTGCGTTTCCGTATTGGGGTCCTTCTTTGTCCAATCATACGCTAAAGGATACTCCCTTTCAGTCGTTGTAAAGGACACGGCCCATATAAAGGGGCCACGCTCATTTAGCGGTTTCCTTTTTACTATCAACCCAGGAACGCACTCCCCCTTTTTGAAAACGGGCAAGGAAACACGTCCTTTTAAGGACGTGATGAATTGCCTATTTTTTAATCTTTTAATCGAACATACGTTTTGAAATATGATATAATGTACTTAACAAAGAGTGGTATTCAGGTATTAATTAGCTTTGTTGACTAGCCAATGATGAAAGATTGTAGTGAAAATGGCGCAAATTATAAAGGGGATCAAACTTCGCCTATATCCCAATGCCCAGCAAAGGGACCAATTATGGCAGATGTTTGGTAACAATCGCTTCGTTTGGAACCAAATGTTGGTGATGGCCAAGGAACGATATCAAAATAATCCCAGCAGTCATTTCGTCAATGAATACGGGATGAATTATCTACTGAAGAGACTCAAGCAGGAATACCCATTTCTTAGAGCGAGTGACTCAACTAGCTTCCTCGTCGTCAATCACAACCTCGCCCAAGCTTTTAAGATGTTATTTAAACATCGGGGCGGTTACCCACGTTTTAAATCGCGTCGTGCTATTCGGCAGGCTTATACGGGGCGGTCAGTTTGTCGGGTACTTGCTAAACGGCGGGTGAGGTTGCCTAAGCTGGGCAGCATCCGCACCAGCAAAACAACCTTGTTAGCTAATGGCAAGATTAAATGCTATACGGTTTGCCTTGAGCCCACCGGCCGCTACTACCTGTCCTTACAAGTGGCGATTGAGGCTCCCGAACACTTAAGGAAGACGGGAAAAGCAGTTGGAATTGATGTTGGCATCACTAATCTAGCCATTAGTTCTGATGGAATCAAGTACGGAACATTTAATTCTAAATGGGTGGAAAAACAAGCAATCAGGTGGCAAAGTAAGTATGCCAAACGGAAGCATCAGGCGACGGTTGCCGTCTGTCAGTGGAACCATAACCACAAAACCTTCAAGAAAGAACTAAGTGATTACCAAAACTGGCAACGAGCACAGCAGCAAAAGGCCCGTTACCAAGCTAAGGTAGCGAGCCAGCGTAAAGATTATTTGCATAAACTAACAACGACCTTGGTTAAGCAATACGACGTAATCGTCATTGAAGATTTGAAAGCCAAAAACCTTCAAAAAAATCATTGCCTAGCTAAGGCCATTGCAAATGCCAGTTGGTATCAGTTCCGGACCATGTTGGCGTATAAGTGTGCCTGGTATGGTAAGAAATTAGTAACTGTTAAACCAAACTATACCAGCCAAATTTGTAGCCACTGTGGTTACCATAGCGGACCAAAGCCGTTACAAATTCGTGAATGGACATGCCAAAGCTGTGGTACCCATCACGACCGGGATATTAATGCGGCAGTTAATATCTTGCGTCAAGGATTAAAAGCCGTTGGCTAGGGACTAGCCATGGTAAAAGAGTGGAGTTCTGTAAGTTAGGTAGCTTGAATACAGGTATAATATCCTAAATACTACTTCATGTTCCCAGAAGCGCGGTCATTGATGGCCGTGTAGTTCACGCTCATTGTTATTCTTGGATTTTGGATTATTTGACACTGTAATAATGTCACTTCGTTCGTAATGCTCGTGGTTAAATACCATAAGCATTAACTCCTCACCATATTAGTTATTTCGTGTTAAGGCACTGCTATCCTCACTCGCACGATAACCTTTTTAGTAAAGTTCCTTGCCGATAGCACCACCCTTGTCCACCACTTCAAATGGATAAGGGTGCTTACTATCATAGCTTTCAAATAATCTATCTAACAATTTTCCTTCCCTTTTAGGTTTTATCACGATTGCATCGTCCGTGATATCTACACAAACCTCATCATCACCAGGGGTAATGCCAACTTGTTTTAGCATCTCTTTAGGAAGGCGAATTACATTGGAATTACCCCATTTTCTTAATTTAAGCGTTTCCTCCATGACGATTCCTCCGAGTATCCGTGCGTATTCTCACAATTTAGGACTAGTTATAGTATACGCTTGTATATCCACATTTTAACCTAGATATACAAATGTCATCAAACACTTTTAAAGCACAAAAAGCTGGAGGAAAATTTCCTCCAGCTTTTTATTTTACTTCTTCATCTTGCAGCCCGACCAGCTGATAAAGCTCGTGCCAGTATTCCAGCAGGAGCTCAAAGTCTGCTGGGGTCAAGCCGTCCCGGTTCAACTGGTTAAATTCCAGTAGTTCGTTCCGCAGGCGGAAGGCAAAGTCGTTGATCTTGACCACTGGCTGCTTGGTCTGACCATCCGGCAGCATTAACAAGATATCCGTCGCCATCTGGTTGGCCGTTTGATCAAAGAGGTTGAACAGTTCCCGGTTCTTAAAGGCCTGGGGCTCCAGAACCTGGTCCCTTTGACGGTCAAACTTCTTGTACCAGGAGGCCATCCCCCGCCAATAGTCCGTCGCCAACTTTTTACTCTGCGGGTCAGCCCAGGACATCGAGTACCGGTTCAGGCTTTCCCACTGCTTCAGGATCTCAAAATACAGGGACTCGTGGGGGCCAAACTGGTCCTCCCGGTTGTCCTCTACAAACTTACGGAGCTCAGCAATCATCTGGTTGGGTTGTTTTTGTTCCATTTAATTCACCTATTATTTTTAATTTATTTGCCGTGGCTGAAGAACTGAGCCGCCTTAATAGCCTGTTGCCAGCCGGCGTAGATCTTGTCAGCCTGTTCTGCGGTCATCTGCGGGTTAAATTCGTCACCAATCTTGGAAAGCTTGCGCAGCTCATCCTGGTCGGCCCAGAAGTCAACCGCCAGGCCCGCCAAGAAGGCAGCACCCAACGCGGTCGTCTCCTCCATGGCCGCCCGCTTAATTGGCGTCTGCAGAATGTCCGCCTGGAATTGCATCATGAAATTATTCCGGGAGGCCCCCCCGTTAACCGTCAGAGCCGTCAACGGGAGCTTGGTATCCTTGACCATTGTGTCAACGACGTCCCGGGTCTGAAGGGCAATCGACTCCAGGGTGGCCCGAACCAGGTGCTTGCGGTTCGTCCCCCGGGTCAGGCCAAATATGGCGCCCCGCACTTCCTGGTCCCAGTATGGTGCCCCGAGTCCGGTAAAGGACGGAACCACGTAGACGCCCCCGGTCGTCTGGGCATCCAGGGCCATCTGCTCGGACTCACTGGCGTGTTTAAACAGCTGCAGGCCATCGCGGAGCCACTGGACAGCGGACCCGGCGACAAAGATACTCCCTTCCAGGGCATAGTAGGTCTTACCGCCGACCCCGTAAGCAATCGTGGTCAGCAGGCCGTTGTCCGACAAGGTCGGTTCCAGGCCGGTGTTCATCACGATAAAGGCCCCGGTCCCGTAGGTATTTTTGACCGACCCCTTTTCATAAGCGGCCTGGCCAAAGAGGGCTGCCTGCTGGTCCCCGGCGATTCCAGCAATCGGGATCTGGACACCGTAGAAGTGGTAGTCTCCGGTGTAGCCGAAAATGGCCGAACTGGGCTTAACCTCCGGCAGGATAGCCCGTGGGATGTCCAGCAAGTCTAAGATGTCCTGGTCCCACTCCAGCTTATGGATGTTGAAGAGCATCGTCCGGCTGGCGTTAGTCACGTCGGTGGCGTGGACCCGCCGCCCACTCAGGTTCCACAAGAGCCAAGTGTCGATGGTGCCAAACATCAACTCACCCTTAGCGGCGCGCTCACAGGCCCCCGGGACCCGGTCCAAAATCCACTTGATCTTAGTGGCGGCAAAGTAGGAATCGATTACTAACCCGGTCTTGGCGTGGATCATATCCTTGTAGCCGTCCTTGATCAACTGCTCAGCGATATCACTCGTCTGCTTTGACTGCCAGACAACCGCGTGGTAAATCGGCTTGCCCGTCTTCTTGTCCCAGATAACGGTGGTTTCCCGCTGGTTGGTAATCCCAATGGCCGCAATCTTGTAAGGCTTAATCTGGGTCTTGATCATCACGTCCGAAATGACGGCCTGGACACTGTCCCAGATTTCCATCGCATCGTGCTCGACCCAGCCGGGCTTGGGGAAGTACTGGGGGAATTCCTGCTGGCTCATGCCGACCTTATTACCGGCGTGGTCAAAGATAATTGCCCGGGCACTCGTGGTCCCCTCATCAATCGCCATTATATACTGTTGCTCATTCAAAGTTGTTCATCCTTTCAAGCAAGCTGGAAAAGCGCCGCGCAACTCGTCGATTTCCGCGATTGCCTATAAATACCTAAAACAACAAAGAGGCTGGAAAAGTAATCTTTCCAGCCTCCAGATTAACAATTATTTGTCGCTTACCATCGTCCCGCCAACACTGTAACGGTCCTTACGCATCTCGTTTAAGACAATGTGTACCCGGTCTGCTGGAACATTGGCGTTCTTGGAAATTGCTGCGGTAACGTCCTTAACGAGGCCCTTGAGTTGTTCTTCACTCCGGCCTTCGATTAGGTCAATATGAACCAATGGCATAAGTAATACCCTCCTCGAATAATCTCACTTAATCTTACCATAAATATAGTAATAAGGGTATCCCTGAAAGCGATTAATTCCGCCGCCGCAACTGCCGACGGGCCTCCTCGGCCGCGGTCTGGTCACCAGTGAAGATCATGTGGTCACCTTCCTCTAAGACCGTGTCACCATGGGGCGAGATTGCCCGGTGGTTCCGGTAAATCCGGCTGACCGTGATCTGGTCGATAAACGGCAGGGTGTGTAATTCACTACCAATGAAGCGGGGGTTGCGGACAACCGCTTCGTACAGGCCGGCATCGGTGTCCATCAGCATTTCCAGAATCGATGGCGTCTCAATCAAGGAGCGCAAGACACTGATCTGGACATTGAAGGTGTTGTAAATCTCAATCCCCATGTCGACGAGGTTGCCGACCTTCTCCCGGTTCCGCCCGGGGGCGTTTTGCCCGGCGATGACCCGGTTGACCCCGGCCTTTTTAGCCATAATCGCCAGCCGCGCGTTTTTCTTGTCACTCGGGAAGGCCAGGACCAGGACGTCGGTGTCAAAGAAGTGGCCCTTTTGCAGGCTTTCTGCCGTCAATTCCGGCAGGTAGGTCAGGTCATTGACCTCGCTGTTAAAGGTCTTGTAGTTTTCTTCGCTGTCCGTCACCATCCGGACATCGTACCAGTTCTTCGAAAGTTGCTGGGTAACCGGCACACTGAAGGTGTTGGTCCCAATGAAGACCACCCGCTGCTTGATCAGGTCGGCCTTCTCCAGCTTGTAGACCGAATTGAAGACCACCGGCGCAATCAGGCAGACCACCACGGCCGCCAGAACAAAGGCGTCTGACTGGGTAGTGGTGATGGCGTGCAGGTTGCGGGCCACCGCCAGCGCTGGCAGGACCAGGGTGATCGTCGTAACGACCAGGAAGCTGCCCGCAAAGGAGTTCCGCGTCGAAAACCGCCGCTTGTAGATGAACATGATCGGCAGCTTGGCAATGATGAAGCAAGCGACCAAAACGGGAATCAGGGCCAGGGCCTGGGGGTGGGTGATCAGGGTCCGCAGGTCAAGCCGGACCCCGGTCATGATGAAGAAGAACGGAATCAAGAAGCCGTACCCAATCGAGGTCAGCTTATCCTTCGTGGACTCGGTCGGCTCGAGGAGCTTCATTACCATCCCGGCCAGAAAGGCCCCCAGGATGTTTTCCGCCCCGACACTTTCCGCAATCGTCACCAGGATGAAGATCAGTGAGAAGGCCAGGCGAATGTCGAGCTGGGTCGTCGACTTAGAAATCCGGTTAAACCACATGTAGGGTTGCTTGAACCGCATCAAGAGGATGATGGCGGCTAAGAAAAGAAGGAGGATCAACCACAGCCGCTTGGCATTGCCCCCGTTAATGGAGGCGTAGATGGTGAGGGACAGCATCGGCACAACTTCCCCCAGCACCGCCGTCAATAGGATGGTCTGCCCCGCTGGCCGGCCGAGGATCTCCTTTTCCTTCAGGGTAGCGATAACCACCCCGAGGGCCACCGTCGAGAAGAGGATGGTGGCTAAGAAGACGTCCGAGAAGAGCCCCACCAGGCGGAGGATAATCCCGAGAATCGCCGCGGTCACGATGACCACGACAAAGGACATGCTGGCCAGGCTGACCGGCGACTTACTGTCGGGTTTCTTCCCCGGCTGGCGCTTGAAGAGGTCAAAGTTGATCTCCATCCCCGAGAGAAACATCAGCATGATCACCCCAAAGGTCGACATCATGTTGAGGATCTCGTTGGGGGCCACGATGTTAAACGCACTCTTGCCGAGAATAATCCCCATCACGATTTCCGCCACCGCGGTGGGGACGGTGGAAACTTTAAAGCGGGCCATGATGATGGGAATAATCAGGGCCGCTACCATTACAATCAATACAGAGACTTGCTCCATAGTTTTCGCTCCCTTACTTTTTATCTTCACTATTATATAATCGGCGCCTGTAAATGAAAACAACTATTTTGCCAGCGTCCCAGTCGACTTTCGGTGATTTTCAATGTACAATTGATAAACGTTAATAATTACAAAAAAGGAGTTTCTAAATTCCATGACAAATAAGTTAAGTGCCTGCACAAGCATTTTAATTGGTAAAAACGCCAGTATCGACGGCACAATCATGATTGGGCGAAACGAAGACGCCAAGGCCGCCTGGCCTAAGCACATGGTCGTCCACCCGCACGAGGCCCTTAGCAAACGCTTCATCTCCAAGGACTCGAAGTTCGAGCTGGAGCTGCCCGGAAACAGCGCTCGCTACACGGCCACTCCGGAATGGACGGACAAGGAGGGCCTGTTTGAAGAAGACGGCATCAACGAATACGACGTGGCCATGAGTGCGACCGAGAGTGCCTACGCCAACCCGCTGGTCCTGGGCTGCGACCCCCTGGTACCGGATGGGCTGAATGAGGAGGCGATGATCACCGTCGTCCTCCCCTTCGTCAAGACCGCTCGTGAAGGGGTCCAGCGGCTCGGCAACTTGATTGCCCAGTACGGGACCGGTGAAACCAACGGGGTCCTCTTCGCCGACAACGACGAGGCCTGGTACTTTGAGAGCGGCAGTGGTCACTACTGGGTGGCCCAGCGGATTCCAGACAACTCCTACGCGGTGGTCGCTAACCAGCTGGCCATCCAGGAAATTGACTTCCAGGACCCGGATAACTACATGTTCCACCCTGGCATCCAGGATTTCGTGGCCGCCAACCACCTCAACCCGGCCAAGGAGGGCTTTAACTTCCGACAAATCTTCGGCACCGCCGACCGGTCGGACGCCATCTACAGCGAGCCCCGGGTCTGGGTTGGCCACCAGATGTTCAGCCCTAACGCCGCTAAGGACGAGCACCCCGAGGATACCGACCTCCCCTTCATCATGAAGCCAGAAAAGAAGCTATCGGTCTTCGATGCCCAGCAGTACCTGGCCAACCACTTTGAAGGCACACCATATGACCCGCTCGGCAAGGGTCCCGATGCCCATAAGTACCGGCCAATCAGCCTGGCCAAGACCCAGGAGTCCCACGTCCTGCAGATGAACCGGCAGCCGGGGGCCAACATCCACTGGCTGGCAATGGGCGTGGCGGCACAAAGTACCTACGTGCCCTTCTTCAACGGCATCACCGATGTTCCGGCGCCTTACAAGCGGGGCAAGCTTCCCGCCCAGCTCAACTCAGCCTACTGGATTTTCAAACACGCCAGCGTCCTCGTTGACAGCCACCTCCACGACTTCCTACCCCTCTTAGAGGATGTCCAAAAGGAGCGCAAGCGTGCCGCCATCAAGATGATCCAGGAAACGGACGCCGTCGTCGCCAAGCTGGCCGCCGACAAACGCCCGGCCTACCTGACCCAGCAGAGCAACAACTTCGCGGTCGACACCATGAACGCCTACAAGAAGCTGGCCCTGGAACTGATCACCAAGATGACCGACTACTCGCCGCTTAACTTCAATACAGACGAAAACCTGTAAAACAACATGACCGCTAGCATTCGGTAGCAACCGAACGTTAGCGGTCTTTTTCTATTTCAATAGGTCTTCCCACTGCTTAACAAAGGCAGCCTCGTTATATTGGGCGGCAATCTGCCGGGCCGCGTTCGACCTGGCCGGGTAACCCTGGGGGTCACTCAGGATGGCCACCGCCTGCCGGGCCAGGGCTGCGGGGTTGGCGTTTTGCACCAGGGCCTGGTTAGGCAGCAAGGCCTTGACGTCGGGAACGTTGTAGCTGATCACCGGGACGCCGTGGCTCAGGGCCTCGACCATGTTCATCCCCAGCCCCTCGTTCTCACTGGCGTTGATGAAGAGGTCAGCATGGTCATAAATGGTTGGCTCCAGGCCGTAGTCCACCAAGTCGACACTTGCGGTCAGTCCCAACTGGTTAATCAGGCCCGTCACCTGCGGCTGGTAGCTGGCGGTGAAGTAGCCCTGCATGACCAGGCGGGCCTTGGGCAGTTGCTGGTGGACGAGCTGGAAGGCCCGGACCAGGTCGGTGATCCGCTTAACCGGCGTCAGCATCCCCCGGTACACCAGGGTTGGCTGACTGCTCAGCTGGCGGTCCGTCGCCACGGTTGGGTAGTAACAGTCCATGACCGGGTGAAGGGCCTTCCGGTAGGTGACAAACTTCTGTAGGGCCCGAGCCTCCTGCTTGCTGGGCAAGGCCACCTTGGTGAAGTGGCCCGCTGCATTCCCGTTCAGGGCGACTTGGTAATCCTGGTAGACCCCCTGCTTATTGGCGGCCTGACTGTGGATGACCGCAATCGTCTGAACAGGCTGGTCAACGGCCAGGACGTTAGCATCGACGCTCCGCCTGTCACTGACGAAGGTTGCTTGTTCTTGGCGGTTCAGTTCGTTCAGGAAGAAGGTGAAGAGGTCCCCTTCTGAGTCGAAAATCCGGTCCTGTCCCTGGTAGTGGATTAATTTCCACATCGTTGGCCGGACCTGGTCGCCGATATGCATGTGGGTGATTTCCAGGACCGGCTGCCCCGCTGGGCTGAAGAAGCGCTCGCTCCCCACGGTCCCGTCCGGGTGGTAGGTCTGAACCATGGACTTGAACCCCCGCCAGTCCCAGTATTCACGGACGGCCGGGTGGCCCAGGTCATCGAGGTATTCGACGTCGCCGACCAGGCCGACCGTTGCTGGCATCACGTGGATTCTTGCCAAGGCCTTCCCCTGGTAGCGGATTTCTGAGAGATTATTGTCAACGCCAACGATGTGGTAGTCCGCTAGGGGGATGCTCTTCAGGTAACGGAGGTGCTGCTTTTTCCGCGGCACGTCCAGGGCCCCCTGGAAGAAGTCATACATGTTGATTGAGTCCGTCTGGTCCAAGCCATGCTGGGCAAGGTTCTGACTGAGGAAGCGGTTGTAGTTGCGGGTCACGATTTTTACCTGGTGCCCCGCCCGCTTCAGTGCTTGCAGGCGTTGGATTTGGGAAAATTCCGTTCCTGAGTTCAGGCTAAAGATATTTTCACCAACAAGGTAAATCATTTACTGCACCCCCTTCAACCGCTCCTGGGCGGTCGTGATTAGTTTCTGCCAATCCTGCCAAACGCTATCCGGTGAGTAGCGACGGGCAGAATCATAGGCCCCGTCGCTCATCTTTTGCATTAGATTCGAATCCTGTAAGAGCTCAACCAGGCGCCTGCCGAGGGCCCGGTAGTCACCGTAGTCCACCACGTAGCCATTCTTGCCATCCTGGATGATGTCGTTGGGCCCGTAGTTAACGTCGTAGGTCACGCCGACGACCCCGTGGGAGATGGCCTCCATGATTGACAGATTGAACCCTTCCATGGTTGAGGTCAGACCAAAGATCTGGGCCCGGTCCTCGATTGCCGCCAGGTCACTGGTGTAGCCCTTAAAGGACACCACATTGGTGAGGTCCAGGTCGGTGATGAGTTTGGTGAGCTTCCGCTTTTCCTCGTAGTTATTGGCCGAATCAGGGTAGCCGTAGAGGTCCAAGGTTACCGCTGGCACCTGGTCGTGGGCAATCTTGACCGCCTTGATCAGGGCCCCGAGGTTCTTCTCCCGGGCAATCCGGGCCACCGCGATGATTTTACCAAAGGTCCGCTGACTTTCCGGAACGCGGGGCGCCGTGAGCTGGCTCTCCGGGACAATACCCACCGGAATCGTGAACATGTCGCAGGTCGGGTGGAAGCGGGCGATGACGTCGCGTGTCTGCCGGGCGGTCGCACAGATGTAGGCCGAGTAGCGGTTGATATTGGTTAGGGCGTATTCGTAATTGTCATTAAGAATTGAGTGGAGAGGGTCCTGGGCATCACCAGCCTGCGAGTTGTGGAGGTGCATGACCGTGTATGCCGGCCGGTCCAGGTGGATCAGGGCATCGTCCGCCAACAGTGACCGGTCCAGAATAAAGGTGTTCTGGCCACTGGCGTTAACCGTGTTCAAGAAAAAGGCAAAGAGTTGGTCCATGGTGGCAAACTGGTGGACAAGCTGGTGGTGGTCACGCAGCCACCAACCGGTCGTGGTCAGCTTGCCGTCGGCGTCGTAATTGTGAAAGGCGCGGATCACGACTTCGCCATCCGGGGTGAGCCATTCCTCATTGTCAATCTTGTTGTCCGGTGAATACCACTGCAGGAGGGTCCGGAAGCCCCGGGTGTCGTAGTTGTCGACCCGGTAAAGGTTGCCATAGCCATCGAACAGTTCGACCGTGGTCACTTGTTCATTGTTGTCTGGATCGTAGTTGACCCGGGCCAGGAGCCGGCCGTCGGGACGCGACACCAGGTAGCGGTGGTTGGCATCGTCTTTTACCAGATTAGGGTTGGCAACCCCCAGGTCGAGGTCCTTGACCGTGACCCTTTGCTGGGGAAGAGCGACCGTATCTTGGAAGTAGTCAAACATGGACAAAAGGTGCTGGTCATCGACCCCCGCCCGGGCCGCGGTGGCGTGGAGGTCCCGGGTCCAGTCGTGAATGATGATTTTGCATGGGTAGTGGTGCTGTTCGAACAGGCGCAGGCGCTTGAGCTCGGCGTGTTCAATGCCGGACTTGTAATCGGGCATTCCAAAGTTGATAAAGTAAAGCATTGTATGTTCCTCTATAGGTCAAAAATAAAGAAGCTGGGAAAAAAGCTTCAGAGTGCTCCGTATGGCTAGTATAGGACGATTGTTGGCACGGTACGGGCCAATGATTGTCCGTAACTAGACACTAGGAGCACGCTTTTTTCCGCGATTACTGTGTAATATTCGGAGAACTAAAAGAGGCTGGTGAGAAAACAAAGTTTTCTACCAGCCTCCTTTATAGATCATTGTAATTGTAAAAAAGCGGTTTTAGTTACGCTTCTTCCGTAAGCCTAAGCCCAGCATTGCGCTCATGCTTACCATTCCCAGAGCAACCAGGGAAACGGCCTTGTTGTTACCAGTTTGTGGTAAGGTCTGGTTAGCAGCGGCCGTCTTAGTAGCGTTAGCACCTTGGCCTTCAGCAGTTACGGTTGCACTAGCAGTGGCTTGGTTGTTACCTGCTTCGGCAGATGCGGCGTTCGTTGCAGCGTTGTTGTGGTCAGTTGTGTTGCCAAACATATCTGAGTTGTTGGCATTGATTTCACCAGAGTTAGTTGCTTCAGATGCTACAGAACTTGCTGCACTAGATTGTGCGGAACTCGTTGCGCTAGATTGGGCAGAGCTTGTTGCACTAGATTGGGCAGAGCTTGTTGCACTGGATTGTGCGGAACTTGTTGCGCTGGATTGTGCGGAGCTCGTTGCGCTGGATTGTGCAGAGCTTGCTGCACTAGACTGGGCAGAACTTGTTGCGCTGGA
>NZ_CANCWN010000036.1:0-16116 GCF_947381485.1 Limosilactobacillus avium
TGGATTGTGCGGAGCTCGTTGCGCTGGATTGTGCAGAGCTTGCTGCACTAGACTGGGCAGAACTTGTTGCGCTGGATGTCGCAGAACTCGTGGCACTGGATTGTGCGGAGCTCGTTGCGCTGGATTGTGCAGAGCTTGCTGCACTAGACTGGGCAGAACTTGTTGCGCTGGATTGTGCGGAGCTCATTGCGCTGGATGTTGCGGAGCTCGTTGCACTGGATTGTGCGGAGCTCGTTGCGCTGGATTGTGCAGAGCTCGTTGCACTGGATGTTGCGGAGCTCGTTGCACTGGATTGTGCAGAGCTCGTTGCACTTGAAGCAGCAGAGCTGGATTGTGAGCCTTGGCCTGGCTTTACGGCTGCAAATACCGGTTGAACCGCGTTCAGGGCCAACTTAGCCTTGGCATCGGCACTGGCGTCGGCGTCACTGATGAAGTTAAAGTGTGCGTTACCCTTCTTGTCAAATGTTAAGGCCAGGTACTGGTTAGCAACCACGTTCCCGTTAGCGTCCAGCGAAATGGCGTTCCCACCAGCACGTGACTTCAGGTTGAAGGAAGGATCGTTAAGCAGTGCGGTCGTGTGACCACCGGCACCAATGGTTTTACTCCCGTTGTCAGAGTACATCATGGCCAGAATAACCAGGTAAATGTTTTGCTTCAGCTGGTCCATGTTGATGGTCTTTACCCAACCAGCATTCAATGCACTTTGTACCAGCATCCCACCGATATTTTCACCAACCCAGGCGTTGATTCCCATCTTCTTGGCTGCTGCTTCAAGGCCGGTCATGTTGTGGCCATCACCATTAAAGTTATCGTAGGCAGCGTGAACCATCGTGTAGCCCGCTTGGGTTGCAAATGGTGAAACCTTCACGAAGCCGGCGCTAACTTTGTTCCCGTTTGGTTGGGCCTGAACTCTGCTCCGCAGTTGGTTAATGGTTTGGGCGGCGAAAGTGGTGATTTCACTTTCTTGTGCTGGCGTCAGATTCTGTAAGTCAACTGTTTCGGCAGCATCCTTGGCATTGTGTTGATAGTTGCTGGCTGGGAAAACAATGTTTCCGTTAAAGCCAAGGGTTTCAAAGCCCTTAGCTGGGTCGCCACCGTTTTCTGAAATACCCTTGGTAGAAGCACTGATGATTGCCGGTGTCGAGTTGGCACCATTAGGGCGGAAACCATTCATTGCGTTGGCGTAACCATCAGGAATGACGAAGTTTTGACTAACGTTATCCTGTTGGTTTTGACTAGCGGCCAGAACAACTTGGCTCTGGGCCGTGGCCTGGTTTGGTGCGGTGACCGTTTCGTTTGTCCCCGCATTATCCGTGTTTGCGTCAGCGGAAGCTTGTTGTGCTTGAACACCCATGAAGGTGAAGCCTAACAGAACGGAAGCAACGCCCACGGATAACTTCCGTAACCCCCAGCGTTGCTTAGAGTGATCAAACATACTAGCCTTATTCTTATTAAAATTTGACAAAAAAATAACCCCCTCTTAATAGTTACGCCCATATTATACACCTAAACCCCATTTTACCAATCACTCCATAAAGAAAAGACACCCCGAACCCTGAAAATCTGGATACGAAGTGCCTTACTATTTGAAAAGCAAGGTTAACTTAGCCTTGCTCTACTACTTTTTACTATTGGTATTTTTCAACTGCCGCAACCAGCTGTTCGAGTGATTGGCTACCGAAAATTACTGGTGAGTCATCAATCATCGTGGCGGGCACGCTCATGATCTTCTTGCTCTTCCGCAAGTCTGGGAAGTGCTGGAGGTCAATCATCGTGGCGGTGATGTTCGGATTCAGTGAAGCCATCCGCTGGCAAGCCGCAACCACGTCTGGGCAGAAGTGGCAGGTCAAGGAAACACCGATTCTAATGTTAGCGGCCGGCAGCTTCTTAATCCGGTCCACCATTTCTGGTGCAATCGTCTGGCCCGGACCAGCTACGTTGTAAACCCCGAGAACCAGGGAGTTCAGTTCGTGGCCGGTTGGAATCCCAACATAGTGCAGACCCGTGTCGTTGCCATCTGCATCCAGGAGCTTCAGCATTGGCAGGTAGTCACCACTGCCCTGCTTCGTCGTTACCGTGAAGTGGTCATCGAGGCCGGCAAATTCGGTCACAAAGCCGACCAGTTGTTGGCTCAAGTCACTGTCGTTGGTGTTGACTTCCAGGGTGACGTCCTTAGTCAGGCGGTCAAAGATAGGCTTCAGTTGACTATCGATATCAGCACTCAGCCAGTTGCCTTCGTGCGGCGTGACCTTTTCCTGGTCTTCCAGGTTAGTGGTTTGACCAACCGTCTTAGCGGCCTTCTTGGCCACGTCGGCGTGGATTGGAATTCCCTGCTTCTGCTTTTGGGTGGTGATGTATTGCTCAGCCGCCGTTGCTGCCACGGCCCCATCGGAAGCCGCCGTGATAATCTGGCGGAGGTTCTTCACAATAACATCCCCGGCAGCGTAAACCCCGGCAACGTTGGTTTCACCATTGGCGTTGGCCTTGATGTAACCACGGTCGTCTAAGTCAATGATCCCCTGCAGGTTCTTGGTGGCTGGCTGGGTCCCGACGTAGATGAAGATGCCAAAGGTGTTATCGCCTTCATCAACGTGGTATGTCGTCTCCCGGCCAGTCTTGTTGTTGACCAGGGTGGCTTCCGTTACGTAGTCGTCACCCTTAACTTCCTTGACCTCAGTATTGTATTCTACCGAGACCTTTGGGTTGTTCAGCGCCCGGGCCGCCATCAACGGTGGGCACTTGAAGTGGTCGCTGCGGACGAGGACGGTGACGTGCTTACCAAACCGGCTCAGGTAGTCGGCTTCTTCGGCAGCGGCGTAACCCCCACCGACAACGAAAATCTGCAGGCCGGTGAACAATTCACCGTCACAGGTTGAGCAGTATGCAACCCCGCGTCCCCGGAATTCGTCTTCACCGGGGAAGCCCACTTTGCGCGGTTTAGCACCGGTGGCAATGATCACGCTACGGGCGTGGTACTCCTTGCCACTCTTGCCAACCAGGACCTTCACTTCGTCTTTGATCTGGTATTTTTCAACCTGGTCGTGTTCGATGGTGACACCAAAGTCCGCCACCTGCTTTTGCATCTGGTTCATCAGCTGGGTCCCGTCAACCTTTTCCACGGCGGGGTAGTTGTAAACCACGGAGGTCGTGGTGACTTGGCCGCCGACGGTATCGCCCTCAAGGATCAGGGTATCCAATGTTGCCCGACCAGCGTACAGTCCGGCAGACAATCCTGCTGGCCCGGCCCCAACGATGATCAGGTCGTATAAGTGTTCATCTGCCATCACTATTCACCTGGTTTCAGATTAAAGCTTACCAACAAGGTCTAAGCTTGGCTTGATGGAGTCTTGACCTGGCTTCCAGTTAGCTGGGCATACCCGGTCACCGTGTTCACGAACGAATTGAGCAGCTTGCAGGGTCCGCAGAATTTCGTCAGCGCTCCGGCCAATACCCATGTTGTTAATCGTGTAGGATTGGATCTTGCCATCTGGGTCAACGATGAATACACCACGGTAGGCTTGACCAGCGTCTTCATCGAGAACATCGAACATCCGGGCTAACTTGCCAGCAGGGTCGGCGAGCATGTGGTACTTGATCTTACCGATCTTGTCAGATGCTTCTGCCCATGCCTTGTGGACGAATTCAGTATCTTCAGAAACGGAGTAGATTTCAGCGTTAGCCTTCTTGAAGTCTTCGTACTTGTCTTGCAAAGCTTCCAGTTCGGTTGGGCAAACAAATGAGAAGTCAGCTGGGTAGAAGAAGAAGATGGCCCACTTGCCAAGAACATCCTTCTTAGTAACTTCCTTTGTTTCACCGTCTTGGTATGCGTTTACCTTGAAGTCTTCAATTTCGTGTCCAACAAAATTCATAGATATCCTCTCCTTAATTAGAATCATTCTTAACTACACCTATAAGTATAACCAACTTCCGGAATTAATCAAGGCTTTTTTAGAATTATTCTAAAATTTCATAGACAAAAAGCAGGCCAGTGTCCCATTGACACGAGCCTGCTTTGTATTGAAGCTGGATTAGAGGCCACCGCCCAGGTGCAAACGGCTAACGGTAGGCCCCTTTCTTCCTACCAGCTAGCCTTGCGGACGCCCGGAATCTGCCCCTTGTGAGCGAGGTTCCGGAAGTTGATCCGGGACATGCCAAACTTCCGCATGTAGGCGTGTGGCCGGCCGTCATAACGGTCCCGGTTGTGTAAGCGGACCGCACTGGAATTGCGCGGCAGCTTGGATAAGGCAATGTAGTCGCCCTTTTCCTTCAGTGCCCGCCGCTTGGCAGCGTACTTCTTAACCAGCGCTTCTTGGTGATGTAACTTAGCAATTTTTGACTTTTTTGCCATATATAAAGTTGTTTTCTCCTTTATTTAGATATATGCGTGTGCAACAAACAACTAAATTTAAACATCTGCGAATTCATTCACCACAAATTATCTGACATTCACTGACCAAATGCAACCAAAAGGCCCTAGCTTAACTTTTCCTTAGCAAAGCGCCGGTACTCGTCCGCGTAACCGTACTTGGCGTTGTAGCGGGTCAGCAGCTCCTGGTCGTGGGTGTAGGCCAGGCCAGTCTTCATCATCAGCTGGTAGAGCTCGGCGTACGGGATGGCATCCGTCTTTGCCCGGTCGCTTTCCACCGTCCGGTCGTAGGCGACGTGGCGGAAACTGGTCTCAGCCATCCCCTGGTCGTCGACCTCCAGAACTAGGTAGTGCGCCCGGAGGTCCTTTTGCAACGGCTGCCAGTGGTTGAACGGCTCGCCAACCGCCCCGGGGTTGAGGATGATCCGCTCGTCATTTGAATAGCGCAGCAGTTCGTGGTGGACGTGGGCATAAATCGCCACGTCGACCGGTTGGTCCGTGTCGACCTGGAAGAGCTTATCAAAATTACTGGTTGACTGGGTCGGGAAGAGGGCCTGGCCCATATTCAAATCCGGCAGGTTGTGGGAGATGCCAAAGTTCAGGGGCCCGACCTGCTTGGTGACGTGCATTGGCCAGTTGGCGATGCTGTCAATCAACTGGGTTGAGGCGTGACGGGCAACGTACTGGGCCAGACGGGCAAAGTAGACGTGCGACGGCTTGTCCAGGTCCATCAGTCCCCGGGCACCGCGGACCACCAGGTCATCCCAGTTTCCCCGGACCACGACCGCCGGGTTCATCTTTTCAAAGAGCTTCCAGACCCGGGTAACACTCGGTCCCGGCATCAAGAGGTCCCCGATGAACCAGTACTGGTCGACATTTTGTTTCAGGCTATCCTTATACATTGCCTGCAAGGCACTCAGGTTACCGTGGACATCCGAAAAAACGGCAATTCTCGTTTTCAAATCCGATTTCCTCCTTTTATTCCTATTAATAGTATATCACTCTATTTTCCATTAGCGGGTTCCGTGATAATGGTGCTAAACTGGTTGAGTAAATTATCATTTGAAAGGAAGGATACCTTGTCCACACCTAGTCCAACTATCTCAACTAAAACCCGGCGGCTGATCACCGCCATCCTGCTCTTGTCAGCCTTTGTCAGTCTGGCCAGTCAGACAATGATGATCACGGCCCTACCGGTCATCGAGCACGAACTCCACGTTTCCTTAAACGCGGTCCAGTGGCTGACGACCGGTTATACCCTGATTATCGGGATCGTCACCCCTTTGTCCTCAAACATGTACGAAAAGTTTACCAACCGGCAGGTCTTCCTGTGGACGATTGGCGCCTTCATTGTCGGGACCGTCATCGGTTGCCTCGCCAGCAACTTCTACTCCCTCCTGTTAGCCCGGCTGATCCAGGCCGCCGCCAGCGGGATGCTAATGTCGTTTCAAATGACGACCATGATTTCGATCTACCCGATTGAACAGCGGGGGTCGATCCTTGGTCTCTCCAGCCTGGTCATCTCGACCGCCCCGGCAATTGGCCCGACCATCTCCGGGTTCCTCCTCCAAGTGCTTTCCTGGCGGTGGCTCTTCATTGCCGTCTTGCCCTTCATGGTGGTTGTCTTCATCATTGGCTACTTCAAGTTACAAAACTTCTCGAAGACCCGGGATATCAAAATCGACTACCTGTCCGTCTTCATTTCCCTGCTGGGTTCGGCCCTGGCCCTTGGCAGCCTGACGGTCTTTGAAATTAACGTCTGGGCCGGTTGGGCAATGCTGGTCGTGGGACTGGTCATCATCGCCTTCTTTGTCAAACGGCAGCTCCACCTGACTAACCCAATGCTCAAGGTGCAGATTTTCAAGTACCCGTCCTTTCGGCTGATGACCTTTGTCGGGATCTTTGCCTTCATGATCCTCCTTGGGACCGAGCAGCTGGTGCCGATCTTCAGTGAAAACGTCCTGGGGATGGGGAGCTTCAAGTCCGGACTGATTCTCTTGCCCGGTGCCATCTGCAACGGGGTGGCGGCCTCATTTATCGGCCGGCTGTATGACGAATACGGGCCGAAGTGGCTGATTATCATTGGTGGGGTCCTGATGCTAATCGCCTCCTACCCCTTCGTCACGATTTCTCAGCACTCGTCAATCCTGGTCTTGACCCTGGCCTACACCGTCCGGATGATTGGCAACGCCTTTGTCTTCAGTCCGGCCCTGTCGGAGGCCTTCTCCGGTCTTTCCCGCCTGGAAAACAGCCACGGGACCGCCCTTAACAACACCCTCCGTCAGGTTTCCGGGGCCGTGTCCGTCACGATACTAGTCGTCATTGCCGGGATCCCGTCCAGCCTGATTGCCGGGATTCGCCTGTCAATGTGGATCACCGTCCTCCTGATCGTCCTGATGATGCTCACCTTTGCACACTATCTAAAAGTTAGCAAGCAGCGGTAATCCCTGTTATAATCGCTAACTGTTAACTATTAAGGAGATGAAAAGTAATATGGGAACAAGTAACGACGAGTACCCCCAGGGCTGGCACCGGACCTTCTACACCCTCTGGCTAGGGGCCTTCATCACCGGGGCCGGTTATTCAATGACGATGCCCTTTATCTCGCTGTTCATTAACGAGCTCGGCAACTTCAGCCACTTTCAGCTGAACATTTTCTCCGGGCTGGCCTTCGGGGCGACCTTCGTTAGCCAGGCCATCGTCTCCCCACTCTGGGGGAACCTGGCGGACCGCAAAGGCCGGAAGCTGATGTGTATGCGGGCTGCCGGGGTTATGGCCTGCACGATCTTCTGCATTGGCCTGGCCCAAAACGTCTGGATGATCATCGCCCTCCGCTTCCTCCAGGGGGCCTTCTCCGGATACATCAATAACGCCACAGCCCTGATGGCGGGCGAGACACCGCGCGCCCACTCCGGCTGGGTCATGACAGCAATGACCACTGCCGGGGTGGCCGGTAACTTAGTGGGGCCCCTCCTTGGTGGGGTCCTGTCGGGGGCGTTTGGTTACCGGATCCCGTTCTTCATCACCGGGGTCCTGATGTTCCTCAACTTCCTGGGGACGACCTTCCTGACGGTTGAACACTTCACGCCAATCAAGAAGGAAAAGATGAAGCCCCTGGGTCAAATCTTCCAGGAACTGGACAGTCCCGCCACGATCATCACCATGTTCTTCACAACGATGGTGGTTATTTCCTCATCGATGTCAATCACCCCAATCATCAGCCTGTACGTCAAGTCGCTGATGCATAACCAGGGCAACGTGGCCCTGGTTGCGGGGATCGTAGCGGCGACCCCCGGGCTGGGGACGCTGATCTCTGCCTCCAAGGTTGGCCACACGATGGATAAGATTGGCCCGAAGGTGGTCTTGCGGACCGGGCTAGCGGTGGCCTTCGTCCTCTTCATCCCGATGACCTTCACCCACTCACCATGGTCACTGGCCTTCTGGCGGTTCCTACTGGGCCTGGCCAACGCGGCCCTGACCCCGGCAATCCAGACGGTCCTGACCCTGGACGTGCCGACCGAAGCCTTTGGACGGATCTTTAGTGTGAACCAGTCCTTCCAGGCGGCCGGAGCGGTCCTCGGCTCAGTTATCGGTTCCGTCATTTCGGGGTTATTCAACTACCCGATGGTCTTCGCCGTCACCGGCCTAACCCTCCTGGTAAACTTCATCGCCGTTGTTCTCGTGATGCGTAAGCGCAAGACGGCATAACAGTAATAATGCGACAAAAGCGGGCGCTAGCGTTCGGAAAATCCGGATGCTAGCGCCCGCTTTGTGCTTTTTGCTTCAGCTAATTAATCGCTAACTGGTAGGTTTCGTGGGTGGTAACGCTGCACGCCTGACCGCACGCCGGCTGGTTAAGGCAAGTCACCCGGGCGTAAACCAGCAGCGTCACCACCGCCCCGTCGAAACGAAGGTGCTGGAGGAGCCAGACGGTTGCTGGCGTTGCGGCCCGCCCAATCACCTGGACCTGGGAGAGCTGGTGGGCCAAGGCAACACTGACAATCGTGTCATAGCGGGCCATCGCCGGGCTCAGCTCCATTAGGCATGGTGTCGACAGGCCCACCATCCCCTGGAGGAGGCGGTAACACTGCTGCTTGCTGGCGACCCCGGCCACCACCAGCGGGATCCCCTCAGCCAGCAAATGGCGGACCAGGGGCCCACTGAAGCGGCCGCCAATCATCACCGGTACCTGGACCCAGACGTTGTCGCCAAGGAGGGTCAGCTGCTCCGCCTGGCGGCAAACGCCCGCGACCGTCTGTGCGGCCGTGGGGATGATCACCCGGTTGCTGACGGGGGCAAGCATTTCTCTCGTCAGACAAGAAAGCGCCTGGTTCCCCGCGACGTTCAGGCGCAGGCCATTGTCGGGGTTCTGCTGGGCACGCCAGGAAAGCTCTCCTGGCGCTACCTGGTCAATAAACATACCAATTGAAGCTAACGCGGTCACATCTATCTTCCTTTCAGCACAATAATAAGTAGACCAACTACTAGATTCAGGTTATATCATGCCCCATAGTGTCGAATTAGTCAAGCCTTTTTGACATATTTAAACTGATATACCAATTGTTGAAGCCAGGTAAAAAAACGGGTACCCGCCATTTTGACGAGGTGCCCGTTTCCCTACTATTTAACCTTTTGATCAACCGCGGTTTTCTCCGGATAGAAGAAGTTATAAATTGTCAGCACCAGGTAGGCCAAGAGGACCCAGCGCGGCATCAGGTAGGCCACGGAGATCAGAATGCCGTTGATGATCAGAACCAGGACCAGGCGCCGGCCCAGCCGCACCGAAACATCTTCGGACTGCCCTCGACCTCGTTGAAGAATTCCTCCCAGGCACTGGCCGAGATGATCAGCTTCATCAAATTGGCGATGAAGTAGGCAATCCCGTAGTCAAAGACCGCCAGCCCGGTCGGCTCCAGCATCATCCACTTCGTCAGCATTGGAATTACTGACAGGGCCGCCAGGAAGACGAAGTCGATGATGATCATCTTCTTCGTGACCCGGTTGAGGACCAGCAGCATCCGGTTAAGGTCGTACCAGAAGTTGGCCACCACGAAGAAGCTCACCAGGAAGATGAAGATCGACCCCATGAAGTTGCGGTAGGAGACCCCCGCCTGGTTGGGCAGCGGCACCTCCAGGACCATCACGGTCAGGATGATGGCGATGACCCCGTCGTTGAGGTTGTCGAGGTGTTCCTTGAATTCCGTGGCTTCCTTCTGCTTCATCCGCACGAGGCGCTGCTGGACCTGGCAGCGGGGAGCCACTTTACTTGTTGTTTTGTCTTTAGTCTTCACTTTAAATCACCAAGGGCTATTCTAACTAATTTCGTTGTGGCGAATTTACAATTGAAATGCAACACAAAGTAAAAAAATAAACCCATACGACCAAATCAAACAATTCGAGGTATCCGGTATGGGCTATAAACATCTTACTATAAAAGAACGTGAAATGCTTATGTTTTTACAAGCTAAGGGGTTATCTATCCGGGCTGTTGCGTTACGGCTAGGGCGAAATCCAAGCACTATTTCACGAGAATTAAAACGTTGTGCAGGTCATTATTCCCCAAGTAAAGCAGAAAATGACTATCATCAAAAGCGAAAGAATTGTCACAAGAAGCGGCTATTAGACAGCCATCCACAACTACGCCGTCAAATTGTTCATTACATCTTAGATCTGCACTGGTCACCAGAGCAGATTACCGCTCGCTTTAATAAGGAACATCAATGGTGTGTTAGCTACAACACAATCTACCGTCATATCTATCAACACAATTTAGGTGAGAAGTACTCCTCACATGGCGATACCGGTATTCAGCGCCATCTCAGACATAAACATCGGACGCGGCATTCAAAGAATACTAGACGACATCGAGAAGTACAGACGGACTACATCTCAATTCATGAGCGCCCTGGTTTTATCAACCAGCGTCAACGTATTGGTGACTGGGAAATCGATACTGTAATTGGGCGAACGGGTCATTCCATCCTTTTAACGGTTGTCGATCGGCTTAGTCGGCTTACTCTTATCAAAAAGGTTGCGCGAAAGGACTCGCAGGAGATAAATAAAGGCTTAGTTGACCTGTTAGGGGTCATTCCTAAAGAATTTGTTCATTCTATTACACCAGATCATGGGACCGAATTTCTTCATCTTGATGAAATCAGCGAAAGATTAGGTGTTACTGTCTATTGGCCCGATCCATATTCCCCTGAACAGCGTGGAACAAATGAGAATACAAATGGATTAATCCGGGAATACTTTCCCAAGCGAACAGATATTGATAATTATACAGAACAGGACGTTGAACACTGCCAAAAGCAGTTAAATCAACGTCCGCGCAAAGTGTTAAATTATGAAACCCCATATGAAGTATTTTTTGATAAACCGTTGCACTTAGTTTGACAATTCGCCCCATATAAATAAATCCTCCAATAGTAAAAAATACGTTCCAATTATAACACTTAAGAAGCCTTGTTGTTATTTCCAATAGGCTTTTTCTTTTTACTCATTTACGAACACCCGTTCTTGTGATATATTTATATCGAACAGATGTTTGGAGTGAGTACTATGGATTATTCCAATGAACCATCAGGTGTGTTCCTGTTAATTGACAATAAATCTTTCTATGCCACGGTTGAGTGTATTATGCGTGGTCTCGACCCCTTAACAACTCCACTGGTTGTGATGTCTGAGGCTGCAAACACAGGTGGTGGTTTGGTTATGGCAGCATCTCCTATGGCCAAAAAGCTCTTTCATATCTCTAATATTAATAGGAAAAGAGACATTCCCAATGATGAAAGATTAATTGTTGTTCCGCCTAGGATGAACCTTTATATACAAAAGAATCTTGAGGTCAATCATATTTTTAATCAGTATTGTGCTGATGAAGATCTTCAACCATATTCTATAGATGAGTCAATCCTTGATATTACTCACTCATGGCGATTGTTTGGAAACAATATCCTACAGGTAATAAGGAAGATTCAGTCACAAGTTAAGGATGAACTAGGCCTTGTTACCACAGTTGGGCTAGGGAATAATCCACTACAAGCTAAAATTGCTTTGGACATATACGCCAAACATAATCGCGAATTCATTGGTGTAATCACTAACCAAACGGTCAAAAATAAGATATGGACCATTCCTGAAATAACTGATGTTTGGGGTATTAATACTCGTACTAAAGCAAATCTAGCTAGATTAGGCATACATAATATGTACGAACTGGCACACTACAATCCATTTGAACTTAAGCGCCGGTTAGGAATTATGGGGACACAATTATATGCCACCGCATGGGGAATCGACAGAACCAATCTTCAATCAACTATTCTTCATAAAGATAAATCTCTTGGTAACTCACAAGTTCTACCAAGAGACTATAGTGAAAAAGATGAGATAGAAACGGTTATAAAGGAGATTGGGGCACAGGTAGCATCACGTCTTCGAGCCCATAATAAACAGTGTTGTGGAGTATATCTAAGTATTGGATATTCGCTTGGTGTAATAGATGAAAGTGGTAAGACTGGCTTTGCTCATTCACTTAAATTAAGTACATCGACTGCTGAAACTGGAACTATTAATAGACAACTTATCTTCATCTTTGAGAAATTCTGGGACGGTAAAACTCCTGTCAGGAATGTTGCAGTGTCATGCACACGGCTGGTTGAAAGATATGGAGAACAGCTTAATATCTTCAATTCGCCTCGACAAGACGCAATTAGTCTAGAAGAGGCTATGGATTCTATCCGTAAGAAATATGGAAAAACAGCAATAATGAGAGCAAACAGCCTCAAGAAAGGTGGAACCTTCATTGAACGAGCAGGACTTGTGGGCGGCCATAACGGCGGACAAAGCCTGGAATAGAAGACAGGGACAACTTATTTCAGATAGGATTACAAAACTATTCAAGAACATTCCCAGAACTGCTTATTGGGTAAGCATTAACTATTTTGCACCAGATAATGCTTATAACATATTCTTCAACATTAAGAGGAATGGTACTTTCCAACGTTCTATTCCGATTGACCAATACCCACATATTAAATTTGAAACTTTAATAGAGATTCTAAAGGAAGTTAGAAAGACCTACCAATTTACTTTCAACTATACGAACTTCACTAAAGAGCAATTAAAACAACTATATAGAGAGGTAGATTAACCATGTCACGGTTCTACAGTGATGCTGAAGCAGATGTAGTAGCAGATAACTTTTTCAAATATTATTACCATGATCGTGGGAAGATTAAATGGAGCGGATTCTTTTTATCGGAACATACGGCAGCATTAAAGCAAAATGAGCAATATATTGACGGGAGAAAAAGACCATGATTTCAATATACGCGGTAAAGGACCTAGAAACAGGACTATTTATTAGTGAAGTTGCAGGATGTATTTTTGCTAGAAGAAAATATGAGAATTATGTTTATGAATTAAAGGCTGCAAAGCAAGTCATGCAAGATGCTCAGAGCAACTCACAAGTAATTAACTATGGTTTCAAATACAACAATCTTGCTATAGTTCCCGTAGATTTATATACTGTACCGATTATTAAACGATCCATCGATGTATCTTGGAGTTCAAAAGTTAAACATGGCCTTACATTTGAATCTGCTGTTAAAGGATGTGCGCTTGAACACGTAAGATTATTCGGAAGTATTATAAAAAATAGCAAAGAGATTCAAAAACATAATTTTCATTTTGTTAGTAGTGGAAGTATGTTGTAAATGATTCTCTTTGCCTTATGCATTAAAACAAGAATTTTAATGACGGTTTGATATGAGAGAACATATCTCCCCTATAATCAAAAAAGACGTTCCATATATTGGAAACGTCTTTTTTTTGTTAATATTATTGGTCTGACATATCCGTAGTGTTTACTTCAGAAGCAACACTATCAACTTTTGATTTGTCACTAGAGCTATTGTAATATTCATTAACTAAATCTTTAATTGAATAAGTTTTGGCACTGTCATCAGAATAATCGTAGCTACCATCTCTAACGGTTACTTGATCACCATCAATAACATAATTTAAGGTACCATCTTTCGTTCCAAATCCTATTTGGTAATCATTCTTTTTTCCCATAATCATGTACTCAATGTCTCCGGTATTAATTGATTCAGCACCACGAGCCTTTTCAAGAATAAGAATTCCTAGAGTCTTGGGATCAATATTAGATGAGTCGTCACTGTTTGACGACGAATCATTATCAGGCTTAGCATAGCCGTTCTCTTGAATGTCTTTCTGGTCAGAGTCTTTAGCCTTGTTAAACATATCCATAAAATCTGAATATGTCATATCTGGTTGTTTATAGTTATCATCTGCGCTCCATTCATATTTAGCGTTTCTAGAGTTGGCGTAGGTATGCAGTTTGTTACCATTAAGTTTTGCTTTGATGGTGTAATAGTTATTATTATATACATCATGCATTTTAAGTTCAAACATATTATTACCTAATGATTTCCATGTACCTCTATCGGCTTCACCATACCAAAAATCTGTGTCACTATTTTGGTTTGTTGAATTTACTTGAGGCGTACAATACAGGAGCTTGCCGTTTTTCTTAAAATACCAGTAACTAGGCTGAAGTGTTCCATCATCTGTTTTATTGTATTTATCATCCGTCTTGTAGACACCACTAAGCACTTGCTTATCCTGCTGAGCATTTGTAGCTTCCTTCCCTTGTTTACCACTACATCCAACAAGACCAATTGTAATCAAAAGTAATAACGGAATTATCCATTTATGTTTGAAATTCATATGTAATTTTCCCCCTAATAAACCTATTATTTTGCAATAGCAATGTTTATTGTAGCATTTTATATATTCAAATCACATACAATATAAAAGAACGTCAACCAATTTCTGACCGACGTTCTAAAATGAATGTTTTATAAAACAATATTACTGAGCATTCGTCCGTAATCGGCTAAAGTTAGTAGGACGGTCTTTTATTATATTAGAAAAGTCCCTTTTGCTATTGGCTCTAGTAAAAGGGACTTAGTGTTATCGTAACCCTTCTCATATAGGAAGAGTGTGGCTCAAATGGACTACGCGGCCCAATATCTCTTACCACAATTGTATTATACCACGAGAACAGAACTAGTTTCTTTTCGCTTTCTTTTCATTGAGTTAGATTTCTACTCATAAACGCCGTAATAACAGCATCTGTTTCTTTTTATTTTCTTTCGATTACTAAAACTACCAAAAATTATGAAGATTTAGCGTTAATAAATTATAGTTGTTTAGCAGCGATATAACCCTCGTGAATTGCATCATAAATCTGACGAACATACTTTGAGTCTCCAACATTGAAAACTTGCATATTTGTTTCTTCAGTTAAGCGGTCATAAAATTCATGTTGTGGAATAAATCCTGCCGCAGAAATAAGCATATCAGCAGGAATCATTTTTTGATTTCCAAAACGATCAACTAAAGTTAGCTTCTTATCAGTTAAACTAGTCGGTCTTAACCCTGTTAACACCTTAATATTGGTTTTGCTAATAGCGTATGCATAAGCACGACTACTAGATGATGTTGCTTGATGAGACAAAAAATGATCGGTAACTTCAACAATTGTTACATTCTTACCAGATTTATTTAATTCTAGAGCAGTTTCAGCACCGGTAATACCTCCACCTATAACAACAATATTCTGACCATTTGCTTTTTGACTACCATTAAGATAATCCATTGCTGAAATAATTGAAGCACCATTTTTTGCACCATTAATTTTTAAGTTACGTTCTTTACCACCAATAGCAACTACACAAGCATCAAAATTATCGGCTTTTATCTTGTCTACAGTAGCTGTTTCATCAATAACAGATATGTTTTTATTATGAGCAATTTCATGGTGATAATATTTTATTAGGTTATTAATGTTTCGCTTATTATCTGGGACGGCCGCTTCAATCATCGCGCCACCAAGCGCTCTCTTTTCATATAGAGTAACCTTATGTCCGCGCTGAGCAGCGACTAGTGCCGCTTCGCAGCCCCCTGGCCCTGCACCAACAACGGCTACTTTCTTGGCTTCCTTCACCTTGGTATGATCATCATTTTCGAAATGGTACAAAGATGGATTAACGGCACAGTGAATAACATTATTACTTAATAAGCCACGATCTAAGCATCCGACTAGGCAGTTAATGCAGGGAACTATATCTTCAGGATGACCTTCCTGTGCTTTCTTAGCCCACATTGGATCTGCCAACAGTGAACGACCAAGCGCAACGAAATCTCCGGCTCCCTTTTCGAGCGCATCTTCAGCTTCGATAGGTGTAAAAATATTATGTCCTGCAAAGCAAGGAATGCTTACCGCATCTTGAATAGCTTTGGTTTCTTTATTATTAAATTCATTTGGCATTAAAAATTCACGGTCCGAAGTTGCATGTGTACCACAGATTAGATTAATGTGCGAACACCCTGCTTTTTCAAGTGCTTTTGCTACTTGGATTGTTTCATCTAATGTAATTCCGTCAGGTTCCCAATCTTCTGTAGATAGTTTTACGCCAACTGGAAAGTTAGTCCCGCATTTCTGCTTAATATTTTGAATGATCTCTAAAAGGAATCGCATTCGGTTATGTAATGACCCACCGTACATATCGGTTCTTTGATTATCATGTGGCGAAAGGAAATTAGTTGGTAAGCATCCTGCAGCACCATGAATTTCTAAAATTGGCAGATTGCAAGAAATAACTTGAACGAATTTAATGACGTAAATTAAGCAGGAAGATCTCGATTGGTGTATGCCA
>NZ_CANCWN010000037.1:0-15262 GCF_947381485.1 Limosilactobacillus avium
ATTATCAAACACCTTTGGAAGTATTCATGAAGTATATTACAGATGACCAATTTCTAATTTAAATTGACATTCCGGGTTTTAAAATCATGCAGGCCGATTATTAAAATAATGATATAATCTGAAGTAGATATTTTAAAAAATGGTAGAGGAGGAAAATTTCTTTTGGCAAGGCGAAAGGGGAAAAAGCGTAAACGTAAATCAGGGACGAAGACGTTAATTTGGCTACTCGTTATCATTGCCCTGTTCTTGGGGGTCTACGCTGCGCACCACTATTACCGGATTTGGAACCAACAGCGGATTGAACGCCAGATGGAGCACCAGGACCGTGAGGCCAAGCGGCTGTTCATCAAGCAGGTTGCTCCCGAGGCCCAGGCAATGCAGAATACCTACCATGTTTGTGCTTCGGTAACCATTGCCCAGGCAATCCTGGAGTCCCAGTGGGGAACCAGCCAGCTGGCATCCCAGTACCACAACCTCTTTGGAATTAAGGGGACGGACCCAAGCAATTCTAAGGTGATGACGACCAAGGAGTACATTAACGGGCGCTGGATTGTTACTAAGGGCCGCTTCCGGGTTTACGACAGCTGGAGTGATTCGATTAAGGACCATACAAAGCTGATGCTAAACGGAACCGACATGAACAAGCAGAACTACCAAGACGTGGTCAATGCGAAGAACTATAAGGAGGCGGCCGAGGCCCTGCAGAAGTCGGGCTACGCAACCGATCCGGACTACGCCAAGAAGCTCATTTCGGTAATTCAGACTTATAAGTTATATAATTATGATAAGTAGAGAATTAAAGGAGTAATCACCATGCAGGAATTAAACGAAAAGATTGAAAAGTTTGGGACGGTCCTGCCAGGTAACGTCTTGAAGGTGGATGCCTTCTTGAACCACCAGGTTGACCCTGAACTGATGCTGCACATCGGGCAAGAGTTTGCCAAGCGCTTTGCGGGTGAAGGAATCACGAAGATTTGGACCGTGGAATCGTCTGGAATTGCCCCGGCAGTGATGACCGGGTTAGCAATGAAGGTTCCCGTTATTTTCGCCCGCAAGCACAAGAGCCTGACCTTAAACAAGGACATGTACGTTGCTGATGTTTACTCGTACACCAAGAAGACGACCAACCGAATTTCGATTTCTAAGAAGTACGTTTCACCAGATGACAAGATCTTAATGGTCGATGACTTCCTGGCTAATGGTCAGGCGGTAGAAGGAATGCTGGAAATTGCTGACCAGGCTGGTGTTAAGGTTGCCGGTGCCGGAATTGTGATTGAAAAGAGCTTTCAGCCGGGCGGCAAGGAGCTCCGGGACCGGGGCTTTCGGGTTGAATCCTTGGCCCGGATTAAGTCGCTGGCCAACAACCAGATTGAATTTGACAAGGACTAGGGGGGGACGACAATGAGTACGAACGCTATTTATCCGGGAAGCACGATTGGCTTAATTGCCGTCAACCGGAACGTAGGTGCGCTGATTGCCGCAGCTAAAAATGCCGGTTTTAACGTGGGTGTCTACCTGGACCACGCCCAACCAGCATTGACGAAGATGGCTGATTTTACTATCGTTGGGCCCTACAACGATAAGGCTAAGCTGACCGAGTTTGGTCAGGACTGTGACGCCATTATTTACCAGACGCCGAGCGTTGACTCCCGGGTCCTGCACTTTTTGAGCCAGTTCGCGGCGATTCCCCAGGGGATCAATGGTCTGGAAATTGTCCAGGACCGGCTGATGGAACGGGCCTTCTTGGACCAGATCAACATTAACATTGCCCCCTACGTAACCGTTGTTAGTTTGGATGATGTTTACCAGTCAATTGACTCCATCGGTTACCCGGCCTTGCTGAAGCCAATTCAACGGGGAATTGGGGAACAGTCCATGATGATTAACCGCCAGTCGGACATTGCCCGGGCTGGTGACTTTATCAATACGGGGACCTACCTTTTGGAATCTTGGATTGACCACACCGCCGAATACACGATGACGGCAGTTACTGATGGGAATGACGTTAAGATCTACCCCCTGGCCAAGTTGAAGTTTGCCCAGGACCGGAAGCTGATTGCCGTTGAAACGCCGGCGGTAGTTGATGACGACCTGCTGACGGAAATGCAACGGATCGTGAAGAGCGTGGCCGTATCGCTGGAATACCGGGGTATGTTCTCCCTTAACTTCTACGTCACGGCCACTGGCTCCCTGTACGTGAAAAACATTGAGCTGGGGCTGACCTCGATTGCCAACGTCTACGACAGTGCTGCTAACGTGACCCAGTACGAGGAGCAGGTTCGAGCAACGGTGGGGATGCCCCTCCACGTTATCCGTTCTTTGCAACCGACCCTCTTGATGGTGGTACGGTATTCACAGGAGGAAGCCATCCAACGTCAGTGGATGCTGAAGGATAACTGGCAGTTCCGCTTCTTTAACCTCACTAATCCGGATGATGACAGCCTGTTAGGCTTTGTCTGGATTACCGGTAGTAGCCTGACCGAACTGGAAGAACAGGTGGACGACACCGAAGTTTGGGCCGAGCCCCTGGCTGCGCAGGATGAGCAGGCAACGGAAACAGAAAATCAAGAAGACGAGCTTTAATCAATGTGAGACTGGTGGATGCCGGTCTCATTTTTTCTCGAAAAATTTCGTAACGGATGTTCGTTTTAGTCAAAAGTGAACCCATTATTTGGTATAATATTAGCCGACTGATTTTTTAGAGAGGATGGGACGGCGTGAATAATAGTCAAGCACTACTAGATGGAATGAACGATAAGCAAACCGAAGCGGTCTTAACAACGGAAGGTCCGCTACTGGTTATGGCTGGAGCAGGTTCCGGGAAGACGCGGGTATTGACCCACCGGGTGGCCTACTTGATTGAAGAAAAGAATGTTTTTCCATGGAACATCTTGGCAATCACCTTCACCAATAAGGCCGCACGAGAAATGCAGGAACGGGTAGGTAAACTTTTAGGCGAGAGTGCCCAGGATATTTGGGTATCCACCTTCCACTCCTTGTGTGTGCGCATCTTACGGCGGGACATCGAGAAGATTGGCTATAACCGGGCCTTTACCATCGCGGACACGGGTGAACAACGGACACTGATGAAGCAGGTCTGTGCCGAGTTGAACATTGACCCCAAGAAGTTTGACCCGCGGAGCATCCTCAGTACGATTTCTAATGCGAAAAACGCCCTGCTGACCCCTGACGAATACGCGGCCAAGGCCACCGATAGCCGTAACCCGCATAGCATGTACACCTCCGTGGTTGCCCGGGCTTACAAACTCTACCAAGAGCAGCTGGAGGCCAACCAGGCCCTCGACTTCGATGACCTGATCATGAAGACAATTGAGCTCTTCCAAAAGGATCCGGAGACTTTGGAATTTTACCAGGACCGCTTCCACTACATCCACGTCGATGAATATCAGGATACCAACGATGCCCAGTACAAGTTGGTTCACATGCTGGCGGACAAGTACCAGAACATCTGCGTGGTGGGGGATGCGGATCAGAGTATTTATGGCTGGCGGGGTGCCAATATCGAAAACATCCTGAACTTCGAACACGATTACCCCAATGCCCACACCGTCATGCTGGAACAGAACTACCGGTCGACCCAGACCATCCTGGACGCCGCCAACGAAGTGATCAAGAACAACAGTGGGCGGAAGGACAAGAACCTCTGGACCGAGAACGGCCAGGGGGACAAGATCACCTATTACCAGGCCCAAAACGAACATGACGAGGCCCAGTACATCGTTGCTAAAATCAAGGAAGAGCATGACAAGCACGGTTACCACTACAACGACTTTGCCATCCTCTACCGGACCAATGCCCAGTCGCGGATGATTGAAGAGACCTTTATGAAGTCCAGCGTTCCCTACACAATGGTGGGGGGCCACAAGTTCTATGACCGGAAGGAAATCCGCGATGTTCTGGCCTACCTGACCCTGCTGGTCAACCACCAGGATTCCATGAGCTTTAGCCGTATCGTTAACACTCCTAAGCGGGGGATCGGCCTAACAACGGTCGAACACCTCCGGGAGTTTGCCAACGACAATGGCTGGTCCTTACTGGAGGCGAGTCAAAACGTTGACATCGCTAATAACATTTCCTCCCGGGCGCGGACTAAGCTGGCGGACTTTGGCCAGTTGATTGCTGACCTGGATAAGCAGGTTGAGTACTTGAGTATTACCGACCTGACCGACCAAATCCTCGAGCGGTCGGGTTATAATAAGATGTTACAAAAGGAGGATAACCTGGAGAATCAGACCCGCCAGGAGAACCTGGACGAATTTAAGTCGGTGACCCAGGAATACGATAAGCAGCACGAGGACGACGACACGCCGAACCGGCAGAAATTGATTAACTTCCTGGCTGATCTGGCCCTGGTTTCTGACCAGGACGACGTGGACGAGCAGGAGCCAGCGGTAACGCTGATGACCCTCCACGCCGCTAAGGGACTTGAGTTCCCGGTCGTTTTCCTTGTCGGAATGGAAGAGGGGATTTTCCCGCTTTCCCGGGCGCTGATGGAAGACGACGAACTGGAAGAAGAGCGGCGGTTGGCCTACGTAGGCATTACCCGGGCCAAGAAGAAACTCTACCTGACGAACGCCGTTTCCCGTCTCCTGTACGGGCGGATTCAACGAAACAAGCCGTCCCGTTTTGTGGAAGAAATTGACCCGAAGCTCCTCGACGAAGAGGGGGGCCAGATGAACGATAACGTCCCATTCAGCAAGAAGGCCGCCACGCTAGGCACCTACCGACAGCGGACACCGAAAAAGCACCATTACCGGGATGCCGGTAAGCGGGTTAAGCCAATTACGAATACCGGCACCGGTGCGGATAAGGTTAGCTGGAAAGTTGGCGACAAGGTCACCCACAAGAAGTGGGGTCAAGGAACGGTCGTCAAGGTCAATGGTAGCGGGAATGACATGGAGCTAGACATTGCCTTCCCTGCTAAGGGGGTCAAGCGGCTCCTGGCAAGTTTCGCACCAATTCAAAAAGCAAACTAAAAGTGAGGCCAGAATAATGGATAAACAAACACCAGTCGACCAGCTGACCCTGGCGGCGGCCAAACAAGAAATTGTCCCCTTGAGAAAGCAGTTAACCCAGTGGGGAAAGGAGTACTACGAGCAGGACACCCCAACCGTTGAGGACTACGTCTATGACCGGGCCTACCAACGTTTGGTGGCCTTGGAACAGCGTTTCCCGGAGCTGAAGACGAGCGATTCGCCAACGCAGCGGGTCGGTGGCGGGCCAACCAGTCAGTTGACCAAGGTCACCCACGATATCCCGATGCTGTCGATGGGGGATGTCTTCTCCATCGACGAGCTGATGGACTTCAACCAGCGGCAACAGGACAACAAGGACGTGGTGGTCGACCCGGAGTACAACCTTGAGCTGAAGATTGACGGCCTTTCCCTATCCTTGGTTTACGAAAACGGCAAGCTGGTTCAGGGATCAACCCGGGGGAACGGGGTCATCGGCGAAGACGTCACCGCCAATGTGATGACCATTAAGTCGGTTCCCCACGAACTGCCGGAACCCCTTTCCCTTGAATTCCGGGGCGAGTGCTACATGCCGAAGAAGTCCTTTGTTAAGCTCAACCAAGAACGGGAGGCGGCCGGTCAGCCAATCTTCGCTAACCCGCGGAACGCGGCGGCCGGGAGCCTTCGCCAACTTGACCCCCATGTGACGGCTAAGCGGGACCTGGATACCTTTATGTACTACGTTCCCGAATACCAGAAGCTGGGTGTTACGACCCAGGCAGCAGCCCTCGACCGGATGCGGGAACTCGGCTTTAAGGTCAACCCGAATAACCGGGTCATTCATAACCGCCAGGAAATTACCGCCTACATTGAGGAATACACGGCCAAACGGGACCAGCTTTCCTACGGGATCGACGGAATTGTGGAAAAGGTCAATGACCTTGACACCGAGATTGCCCTCGGGAATACCGTTAAGGTCCCCCGCTGGGAAATTGCCTACAAGTTCCCCCCTGAGGAGCAGGCCACGGTGGTTAGAGATATTGAATGGACGGTTGGGCGGACCGGTAACGTCACACCAACCGCGGTGATGGACCCGGTTCAACTAGCGGGGACCACGGTCAGTCGTGCCTCCCTCCACAACCCAGATTACCTCCAGGAAAAGGGAATCCGGGTCGGCGACACCGTTTACCTCCACAAGGCGGGCGACATTATCCCTGAAATCTCGCGGGTCGACCTGAAGAAGCGGCCGGCTGATAGTGAACCTTACGAGATTCCAACGACCTGTCCGGTCTGCGGCGCCAAGTTGGTTCACTTGGACGATGAGGTAGCCCTGCGTTGCATCAACCCGATGTGCCCGGCCCAAATCAAGGAGGGGTTGGCCCACTTCGCCTCCCGGAACGCGATGAACATCGATGGCTTAGGGCCAAAGATTATCCAGCAGCTTTGGGATAAGAAGTTGATTCACGACGTGGCCGACCTGTACAGCCTGACACGGGACCAATTATTAACTTTAGATAAATTTGGTGACAAATCCGCCACTAACCTATTGACATCGATTGACAATAGTCGTAATAATTCTGTCGAACGCTTATTATTTGGCCTCGGTATTCGTCACGTCGGTGCTAAGGCGGCCCGGCTGATCATGGAGCATTTTGGCTCCCTCGACCAGTTGATGGCGGCCAGTGCTGATGACGTTTCGGCAGTCGATGGTATTGGTCCGACAATCGGGGAGAGTGTGGAAGCCTACTTCGCTAACCCCCAAGTGGTCAAGCTGGTTGATGAGCTCCGGGATGCTGGCATTAACTTCGCTTACCTGGGGGCCACCACACCAGCCAACCCATCGAGTGAATGGAACGACCGCCGGGTGGTCTTGACCGGGAAGCTGGAAGAGATGACCCGGAGTCAGGCAAAGGATTGGCTGGAAGCCCATGGGGCAAAGGTTACTAGCAGCGTTTCAAAGAAAACTGATATTGTCATTGCCGGGACGGCAGCGGGGAGCAAGCTGACGAAGGCCCAGGACCTGGGCATCACGGTTTGGGATGAGGCCCGCTTTGCCCAGGCAATGAAGGAGGAACAATAAATCGTGAAGTTAAAAGTTAAGAAAATTGCAACAGCTGCGGCTCTTTTGATGAGCACGGTTGTCCTTGCTTCATGTGGCTTTGGGCACAGTTCATCCAAGAACTATAGTACGACCGGCTCTGGTAACGGAAACTACCAGGGGGTTATTCAAAACGGTCGCTACAAGACCAGCAAGGCCCGGGGAATTAACGTTGCCCAAAACGATAACCCTTACAACCAGAAGAGCTTTGAAAGTGGGTTGACCCAGGTTTCGAAGCGGGTCTTCTCACCAAAGTCCTATATCTTCCAGGAAGGTCAATACCTGAACACTAATACCCTGCAGAGCTGGCTCGGCCGGAAGTCAAAGAAAAATCCGAACGGCCTTAACCCGGCCCGCGGGAAGAAGAGTGACCCGAACCCGGAATATATCCAGCAGATTGAGGAACAGGACTACATGACGGATAGTGGCCGGTCAATGAAACTGAAGGGGATTGTCATCGGGGTTGGGATCAACTCCGAATACAATTACCAGAAGAAGACGGACGGCCCGACCTTCACTAAGAACATTAGTAAGGACGAGATGCGCCAACAGGGTGAAATTGCCGCTCAGAAGATCCTGACCCGCCTGCGGCACACCAAGGGTGTCGGTAACGTGCCAATCGTGATTGCCCTCTACAAGCAGGCACCCGATGATAGCCTGGTCGGTGGTAGTTACTTTGCCTACAGCAAGAACAACGGTAACAAGATCAGTAGTTGGACGAACCTCCACTACAAGACCGTTGTCCTGCCAAAGGCATCGGCAACGAACTCCCAGACGAGCGCTGATTCACAGGATAATGATAACTTCTCGAACTTCAAGAGTCAGATTCAAAGCTTCTTCCCGAACCTGAGTGGGGTCACTGCCCAGGCTCAGTACAATAATGGTCATTTGGCAGGAATGCACATCACGATAACGACCCAGTTCTACAGCGAGACGGAAATCACCAGTTTTACCCAGTACATTGCTCGAGCCGCTAAGCGTTACCTGCCAAGCGGGATTCCGATTGATATCCGGATCGAAGCTGATTCTGAGATGCAGGCGATTATTTACCGTGACTCCGGATCGAACACCTTCCATACCCACATCTTAGATTCTTACTAATACCATATAAGCCAAAAGAGGTCGGTTTTCAGCCGCCTCTTTTTCATTTTGCAAACTCCACTGCAAATTGCTGAAAATACTACTAGTTCTGTGCTAAAATTGTTAAATGTATGTATACCTAAATTTTGGAAAAGAGGTAGAAATGATGGCCAGTAAAATCACTGAGCAACAAGTAGAACACGTTGCTGAACTTGCTAAGCTTGAATTCCCCAAGGACGAGCTGGGTAAGTTTACCACACAATTAGGAAGCATTATTGACATGTTTGAAGACCTCACTGCCGTTGATACTGATGGTGTTGAACCAATGACTTCAGCAACCGACCGGGTTAACGTGATGCGTGAAGATAAAGCTGTCAAGGCCACTAAGGAAGAGACCGAAGCACTGCTGAAGAATGCTCCGGACGAAGATGGCGGCTACATCAGAGTTCCTGTAATCATTGACGAAAGCGAGGATGGCGAATAATGGACTTCTATCAAACCGACTTAAGTCAGCTGCACGATGACCTGGTCAACAAGAAGATCAGTGCCAGTGAACTGACGAAGGCAACCTTCGACCACATCAAGGCTAATGATGACCAGGTCAAGGCCTTCTTGACCCTGAACGAAGATGCCGCTACTAAGCGTGCCCAAGAGATTGACGATGCCGGAATCGCGGCTGACCAACTCGTTAGTGGGGTACCGCTGGCCGTTAAGGATAATATCCTGACCAAGGGGCTGACGACTACGGCAGCCTCCAAGATGCTGGAAAACTTCAACCCGGTTTACGACGCCACGGTTGTCGACAAGTTAAACCAGGCCGGCTTCATTAATGTCGGGAAGACCAACCTGGATGAATTCGCCATGGGTTCATCCACGGAAAACTCAGCATTCTTTACCACTCACAACCCATGGGACCTTACCCGGGTTCCTGGTGGTTCTTCAGGTGGTTCTGCAGCGGCTGTTGCAGCGGGCGACGTTCTCGGGGCCCTCGGTACTGATACTGGTGGTTCCATCCGGATGCCAGCCTCCTTCAACGGGGTTGTCGGCATGAAGCCAACTTACGGCCGGGTTTCCCGGTGGGGAATCATTGCCTTCGGTTCCAGTTTTGACCAGGTTGGTTGGCTGACCCGGACCGTTAAGGACAATGCCTACTTAACGGCGCTGATTGCTGGTAACGATAAGCACGATATGACGTCTTCTTTGAAGGAAGTTCCTGACTGGGCTGCCAACCTGAATGACGACACGAGTGTTAAGGGCCTGAAGATCGCCGTTCCAAAGGAATACTACGATGACTTAAACGACGACGTTAAGAAGGTTGTTAAGGCCGCCTTAGACCACTTGGAGTCACTGGGCGCCACGGTTGACAAGGTTAGTCTGCCCCACACCAAGTATGGTGTCCCAGCATACTACATTTTGGCATCGTCTGAGGCCTCATCTAACCTGCAACGTTACGATGGGATTCGTTACGGCTTCCGGGCCAAGGATGCCAAGAACCTGGAAGAAGTTTACGTTAAGTCCCGGACGGAAGGCTTTGGTGAAGAAGTCAAGCGGCGGATCATGCTGGGGACCTTCTCCCTGTCCGCCGGGTTCTACGATGCCTACTTCAATAAGGCCGCTAAGGTTCGTCGCCTGATCGCCCAAGACTTCGATAAGGTCTTTGAAAACTACGACCTGATCATCGGGGCTACCGGGGCTACGACCGCCTTTAAGATTGGGGCTGAAATTGATGATCCAAAGACAATGTACATGAACGATGTCCTGACCGTGCCGGTTAACATGGCCGGTCTGCCAGCAATGTCCGTTCCGGCTGGCTTCTCCGAAAAGAACGGGATGCCAGTTGGCCTGCAGATCATTGGGAAGCCATTTGATGAACAGACCATCTACAACGCTGGTTACGTCTTTGAACAAACCACTGATTTTCACAAGAAGGCACCAAAGTTAGGAGGGCAAAACTAAGATGAACTTTCAAACTACCATAGGACTAGAAGTCCACGTCGAATTGAAGACGAATTCAAAGATTTACAGTCCTTCACCGGTTGACTTTGGTGACCAACCGAATGCCAACACCAACGTCATTGACTGGGGGTACCCAGGGGTATTGCCAACCCTGAACAAGGGTGTTGTTCGTGACGGGATCATGGCCGGGCTCGCTCTGCATGCGCAGATTGCCCACCACATGCACTTTGACCGGAAGAACTACTTCTACCCGGACAACCCGAAGGCCTACCAGATCACCCAGTCTGATACGCCAATTGCCCACGACGGCTGGATTGAAATCGAAGTCGACGGCAAGAAGAAAAAGATTGGGATTGCCGAAATGCACATCGAAGAAGATGCCGGTAAGAACACCCACACCAGCAAGTACTCCTACGTGGACCTGAACCGGCAGGGGACCCCACTGATCGAAATTGTTTCCAAGCCAGACATTGCTTCACCAGAAGAAGCGGTGGCCTACCTGGAAGCACTGCGGCAACGGATCCAGTTTACGGGAATCTCCGACGTGAAGATGGAAGAAGGGTCCATGCGTGTTGATACCAACATTTCCATTCGCCCAGTCGGCTCCGATAAGTTCGGGACCAAGACGGAAATGAAGAACATCAACTCCTTCAACTACGTTCGCAAGGCCCTGGCCTTTGAAGAAAAGCGTCACCAGCAAGTACTGATGTCCGGTGGGCACATTGCCCAGGAAACCCGGCGGTACGATGAACCAACCGGGACCACGGTTTCCATGCGGACTAAGGAAGGGGCCGATGACTACCGTTACTTCCCAGAACCAGATATTCCTGACTTGAACGTTAGTGACGACTGGATTAAGGAAATCGAGGGCGAAATGCCAGAAATGCCGGGTGAACGGCGTAAGCACTACGTTGACGACCTGGGACTTTCCGACTACGACGCCATGGTCTTAACCCAGACGAAGGAAATGTCAGACTTCTTTGAGGCGGCCGTTAAGGATGGTGGCGATCCAAAGCGGGTTGCCAACTACCTGATGAACGACGTTAACTCCTACCTGAACGACAAGCACATTGACCTGCCGGACACCAAGTTGACTCCTGCCAACCTAGCCGGGATGGTTAAGCTGATCGATGACGGGACGATTTCCTCCAAGATGGCCAAGAAGGTCTTCAAGGGGATTTTGGCCGGTGAAGAACCACAGGCATACGCCAAGGAACACGGCCTGGTTCAACTGTCCGATCCAGCACAATTACAGCCAATCGTTGACGATGTTCTGGCAAACAACGCCCAGTCCATCGAAGACTTCAAGAACGGGAAGGACCGGGCTGTTGGTTACCTGATGGGTCAGATCATGAAGCAGACCCGGGGAAAGGCCAATCCACAAGTTGTTACCCAGTTACTGATGAAGTCTTTGAAGGCTAAGTAGGAGGATTGCGATGCGTAAACGGGCACGGATTATTTATAACCCAACTGCTGGTCGTGAAGCCCTGCGCAACGACCTAGTAGACATTTTGGATATCTATGAAAAGGCTGGTTACGAGACGAGTGCGTTTGCGACAACACCAGCACCAAATTCGGCAAAGAATGAGGCAACCCGGGCGGCTAAGGAAGGCTTTGACCTAATCGTGGCCGCCGGTGGTGACGGAACGTTGAACGAGGTCGTTAACGGGATCGCCGGTCTGGACAAGCGACCAACGATGGCCATTATTCCGGCCGGGACGACCAATGACTACGCCCGGGCCCTGCGGATTCCGCGCGATGATCCGATTGCGGCCGCCAAGCTGATCTTACGGAAAAACAAGAAGTTCAAGATTGATATCGGTAAGGCGGGCGACAACTACTTCATGAACATTGCCGCCGGGGGAACACTGACGGAATTAACCTACGACGTGCCGTCCCAGATGAAGTCCCTGTTTGGCTACGCAGCATACCTGGCCAAGGGGGCGGAGTTACTGCCGCAGGTTAAGCCGGTTGACGTTTCCGTCAAGTACGATGGTAAGGAATACCGGGGGATGGCCTCGACCTTGTTCCTGGCCCTGACCAACTCGGTCGGCGGCTTTGAACAGATTGTGCCGGACGCCTCTTTGGATGACGGTAAGTTCACGATGATTATCGTCAAGAAGAGCAGCCTGACGGACATGCTGAGTTTGATGGCCAAGGCCCTACAAGGGAAGCACCTGAACGATCCGCGGATTGTCTATGCCAAGGCAACCGATGTCGAGGTGACGCCGTTGAACAAGGATGACCGGCTGATGATCAACCTGGACGGCGAATACGGTGGCGATGCACCAATGAAGTTCCACGATCTCAAGCAACACATTGAAGTGGTGGCTAACTTGGACGCCATTCCAGACGACGCAATCACCGAGTCGGCAGACTTCCGGCGGGTCGAAAAGGACTTTGTCGAAGGGGTCGGCAAGATTAACCAGAAGCAAGAAAAATAGCAAAAAAGTAATATAGCGAGTTAGGTGACAAAATGTCGCCTAGCTCGCTTTGTAGTTACAATTTGCTATAATGTGATTACGAGGTGATTCCATGCAAGAAATGAAGGGAAACGCTAAGTTCTTTAAAGCAGGAAACTCCTTTGGCCTGCGCCTAACCAAGCGGGACAAGGAACGAATGCACGCTGAGCCCGGGGATGAATACGAGAAGACAATCTCTCCAGATGGTAAAACCGTGACTTTCAAGAAGAAGGAAAAGGTGGACTCCCAGACGATGGCAATGATTGACCAGCTGTTTGACGAGAACAAAGAATTGATGGGACGGTTGAAGGACGAATGATCTATTTAACGGCGACTGAAATCACAGCAGTCCACCACCGGATCTTATAAAGAACGGGTCAGGATGATCGCGTGATCCAGTATCCGGCCGGACTGTCACTGGTAGTCAATCAACCGCAAATGGTGGTATTTGGTTACGAACTGTACCCGACAGTATGGCTAAAGGCGGCCTATATTATGCAGAAGATAACAAAAAAATACATCTTTGCGGATGGCAATAAGCGGACAGCCTACATTGCCACCCTCTTATTTCTGCGGAAAAATGGTTGGTTATTGCGCTTAACTGCTGATGAAGGGGAGGCGCTGATTTTGCAGGTGATGCTGGCTGATGATAGTGAAGATGAAATGAAGACAATCGCCCACTTGTTGGAGAAAAAGTGCCGACGGGTGACTGACTGAGTTCGTTTGCTATAATAGGGAAAGTTGATTACGTAAAAATGGAGGAAGTATTGTGAAAGTTAAAATTCCGGTCCATAAGAATGAAGAATACCAAGCAGAAGTGACGGATTTGACCTATGAGGGGAACGGGGTCGTTAAGGTTGACGACTTTCCGGTCTTCGTGCCCAACGCCCTGCCGGGGGAAAAGATTACCGTGCGGGTGACTAAGGTGGCCCGCCACTTTGCCTGGGGCCGGGTAATGGAATGGCAGACGAAGAGCCCGGACCGGGTCGACGTCAAGGATAAGAAGTATATTCAAACGGGGATTGCACCCCTGGGGCACTTGAAGTACGCAGCCCAACTGAAGTTTAAGCAACACCAGATTAAGGAACTCCTAGAGAAGGCCCACCTAGATGATATTGAAGTTTTGCCGACGATGGGGATGGACCAGCCTTACCACTACCGGAATAAGGCCCAGGTCCCGGTCAAGATGGTGCGGGGCCAGCTGCAGACTGGCTTTTACAAGCGGGGGAGCCATACCCTGGTGCCGATTGAGGACTTTTATATTCAAGATCCACAAATTGATAAGGCAATCGTGGTGGTTCGTGACCTCTTGCGGAAGTACCATGTGACCCCGTATGATGAGCGGACCGGTAAGGGTGTCATTCGAACGGTGATGGTGCGCCGTGGTTACTACAGCCATGAGGTGATGGTCGTATTGGTCACCAACACGAAGCGGCTGCCGATGGCCAAGCAAATTGTGGACGGCATCGTGGCCGGTGTGCCGGAAGTGAAGAGCATTGTCCAGAACATCAATGATAAGAAGACCAACCGCCTGCTGGGTGACCGTGATCAGACCCTGTGGGGGGATGACGAGATTCATGACCAGTTGTTAGGGATTGATTTTGCAATTTCGCCACTGTCGTTCTACCAGATTAACCCGCAACAGACGGAGCGCCTTTACCAGACCGCCATTGATAACGCCGGCCTGGATGGGAGCCAGACGGTGATTGACGCCTACTGTGGGATTGGGACAATTTCCCTGGCCGTAGCTAAGCATGCCAAGCAGGTCTATGGAGTGGAAATTGTACCCGCCGCGATTGAAGATGCCAAGCACAACGCCAAGCGGAACGGAATCCGGAACGCCGAGTTCGTGGTCGGCAAGGCGGAAGAGCAGTTTGCCAAGTGGCAAGCAGCGGGGCTGAAGCCGGACGTGGTAATTGTGGACCCACCACGCAAGGGTCTTGCGGAATCTTTAATTGAGGCGACCGGCAAGATGGCGCCACAGAAAGTGATTTACGTTTCTTGCAATCCGGCTACCCTGGTGCGGGATATCCAGCGCTTCGGTGAGCAGGGCTACCGCGTGGTCAAGCCAATCCAGCCTGTTGACCAGTTCCCACAGACGACGCATGTTGAGAGCGTTACTGTCCTGGAACGTACAGAGAAATAGCCGACAAACGCTGGTATAACGGCATTTATAGGTGATTGAAAGTGTACTTTTTCCTTTCCGAGTGATTGGAATTAGTACACTTTTTCTATTTGGGGCTGGCGGGTCGAGTGTTCTATGTCCTATTTTGATAGTCGAGTAGTCGAATGTCCAGTTTGGTACTAAGGATTGAGTTAACGAAAATAATATTGAATTTATGCTAATTCAGTTAAAATATCGAAAATTCGCAGGAGAGTTGTATACTCGACGTATATAACAAAAATTATTCTTTTTAAATACATATAGAATAAACATGATGTTTACGAATGAAGGTGCTTTCATGAAAAATAAAATAAGTGATAAGAATATGTTTCAGAATTTTGAAGTAAAGGCCTACTGGTTTCTTAATGACAATCAAAATTCCGGCTCTTACGGTTTTTTAACATATAATGCTGGTCAGGATTCTGTATTCGAGATATCACCTGCTTTTTGTGACCCGGAATGTCAATTTAAATTAGAAATTGGTCATCTGTAATATACTTCATGAATACTTCCAAAGGTGTTTGATAAT
>NZ_CANCWN010000038.1:0-13228 GCF_947381485.1 Limosilactobacillus avium
AAGACCTCCTTACTGATGATTTCAGTATAGGAGGTCCTGCTGACAATTTATAGACGTGTCGTTATGGTGTGCTTACGGTACACCGTCGGGCTAAAGCCGCTGTAGCGTTTAAAGGCCTTGGAGAAGGTGAATTCGTCCCGATAACCAACCTGGTGGGCAACCTCCTGGACGGTCTGGTCCGTACTGCGAAGGAGCTGGCAGGCCTCTTCCATCCGCAAGTGGGTGAGGTAGCTCTGGGCTGAAATGTTGAGGTCCTTCTTAAAGATGGTGTAGAGGTAACTGCGCGAGATATTAAGGTGGTGGCACAGGTCCTCAACGGTGCACGACTGTTTGGCAAAGTTCTTTTGCAGGTAGTAGGTGGCTAACTTGAGCTGGTCATGGGCCTTACTGCCGGCCTTAGGGGCCTGACCCGGGTATTCCGTCACCAGGTGGTAGAACATCTGGTAGGTCAGTGTTTCGACCAGGATGTCGTTGGCTAAGGAGCTTTTCTTCTTCAGTGCGGCGAAGAGGCGGGAGAGGCTGTCATAAAAGTGGCTCCCCTGGACCTGACGGAGGTACCGCTTGGTAAACAGGGACGACCCGGCCAGCATTGTCTTGATCTTTGTTCCCGAAAGGCCAATCCAAAAGTACTTCCAAGGGTGCTGACCATCGGCCTGGTAGAAGCAGGGGACCCCCTTAGGTAAGAGGAAGACGTCGCCTTTTTTCAGGGTTACGGCCGGGTGGTTGGCCGAGGAGAAGGTTCCCTGGCCATCCATGACGTAGTGAATCACGTAATTATCGCGGACGTTATTTCCCCGGTAGAAGTAGTTGGGCCGGCAGTTGTCCTGGCCAATAAACAGGATGTTACTTTCAAAACTTTTGCCAGTGAGGCTTTTGTATTCACCGTCCATGTTTTTTCTCTTCCTTCCATGTTGATTTGTTCAATCACGATTACTCTTTATCACCATTGTAGCATGGAACATCAAAATTACATGTCGATTTGTTAGTAAAATTATTTTGCCCATACTGGAACTTTTTAGCCATGGAATGATAAACGGTTATCAAATATAATAATCTCGAATTATGAAAGCGGATACAGAAACCGCTTTTAAAGTTAAAGAGAGAAGGAAAGATTATGAGTACTGAAAATAAGAACAAGATGCCGATGCGGCAACGTCTTGCTTATAGTTTTGGTGCCTTTGGTAACGACTCGTTCTACGGCCTCCTTTGCGGCTACCTGATCATGTTCATTACCTCGCACCTGTTTGATACCGGCAACCAAAGCCTTGATAATAAGATGATTAGCATTGTGACCCTGATCATCATGTGCCTGCGGTTTGTCGAATTGTTCATTGATCCCTTCATTGGGAACGCGATTGACCGGACTAAAACCCGGTGGGGCCACTTCCGTCCGTGGGTGGTAATCGGTGGGACCGTCTCCGCGGTGATCCTCCTCTTGCTCTTCACCAACATGGGTGGCCTGTACAAGAAGAGTGCGATTGGCTACCTCGTCTTGTTCGGCGTCCTCTACATCACCATGGACATCTTCTATTCCTTTAAGGACGTCGGTTTTTGGTCGATGTTGCCATCGCTGACGACCGATTCCCGAGAACGGGAAAAGACCGCCACCTTCGCCCGGGTTGGTTCAACCATCGGTGGGGGAATGGTCGGAATCATTGTCATGCCGGCCGTCATCTACTTCTCCGCAACCAAGACCAGTACCGGTGACAACCGTGGTTGGTTCGTCTTTGCCCTGATTATCTGTTCTTTGGCCCTGTTGTCTGCCTGGGGTGTGGGGATCTTCACCCGGGAGACCAACAGTGAAATTCGGAAGAATAAGAAGGACACGGTTGGTGTCGTCGGTATCTTCAAGGCCCTCTCCGGTAATGACCAACTGATGTGGGTGGCCTGTGCCTACCTCTTCTACTGTGTTGGAATTAACATCATTAACTCCCTGGAAGTTTACTACTTCACCTACATCATGGGGGCCCCGAAGGCCTTCTCGATTTTCTCCACGATCAACGTCTTCTTAGGAATCATCGGGACGTCCTTATTCCCGTTCTTCTCTAAGCACCTCAGCCGTAAGGCCCTCTTTACCAGCCTGCTGGTCTTCATGCTGTGCGGGATTGCCCTCTTTACCGTCGCGGGCGACAACCTGGCGTTAGTTCTGATTGCCGCTTCGATGTTCGGCTTCCCTCAACCAATGGTCTTTTTGATTGTCCTGATGGTTATCACTGACTCCGTTGAATACGGGCAGCTGAAGTTAGGCCACCGTGACGAATCCCTGGCCTTGTCCGTCCGGCCGCTACTCGATAAGTTCGGTGGCGCCGTCGCCAATGGGGTTGTTGGTCAAGTTGCCATCCTGGCGGGGATGACAACTGGAGCCACCGCTTCTTCGATTACCGCCACGGGACGGATGAACTTCAAACTGATGATGTTTGCCGTGCCAGCAGTTCTTTTGGTCATCTCCATCTGCGTCTTTGCCAAGAAGGTAATCCTGAGTGAGGAAAAGCACGCCGAGATTGTTGCCGAACTGGAGAAGACCTGGGGCAAGCACATCAAGGACGACGACCAGCCCGCTAAGGATGTTGACATCCCCACACCAATTGCTGGAACCCTGATGAAGATGAGCGACGTTAAGGATAACGTCTTCTCTACCGGGGCCGCTGGTGACGGCTTTGCAATTAAGCCAAGCGATGGACGGGTCCTTGCCCCGTTTGATGCCACGGTCAAGCAGGTCTTTACAACCCGGCACGCGGTTGGCCTAATCAGCGATGACGGGATTGCCCTCCTTATCCATGTCGGTATTGGGACCGTCAAGCTGAAGGGGACCGGCTTTGTTTCCTACGTTGAAGAGGGGCAGCGGGTCAAGAAGGGTCAAGAACTGATTGAGTTCTGGGACCCAACGATCAAGAAGGCGGGCCTCGATGATACCGTGGTGGTTGCCGTGACGAACACCAAGAAGCTGGGACCAATTTCGCTAACTGCCAAGCCGGGAACAAACGTCCAGGCCGGGGATGATGTTTTGCAGGTTCAACTGCAGGACCAACCGGAGGAAAATGACGAAGAACTAGTGCCGGCGACCGATTAAGTTTATAATAGGTAATGTAAATGCTTACAAAAAGGGGTTATTTAAAATGAGTATCCATGTTAACGAAGAACACAAGCTTTTCCACTTGCAAACTGCCAAGACAAGCTATGTTTTCCAAATCCTGGAAAATGGTGAAGCGGGACAGCTTTACTACGGACCACGGATTCCAGTAAAGGCTGCCTACACGAACCTGGCCAGCCGGGAAGAACACGACTGCACGAACACGCTGACCGTTGAACAAGCGGACTTCCAACTGGAATTAATCAAGCAGGAATACGCTGGTCTGGGTAAGGGTGACTACCGCTACCCGGCCTACCAAATCACCTACAACGATGGGTCCCGGACATCCGAGTTCAAGTACATGGGCTACAAGATTACCGATGGCAAGCAACGGCTAAACGATATGCCATCATCGTTTGATGACCAGGGTGATGATGCCCAAAACCTGGACGTGGAATTCAAAGATGAATACGCAGACGTTGCCTTGACCCTCCACTACACCATCTTTGACAAGGAAGACGTCATTGTCCGTAGCGCCACCTTTAAGAACCGGGGCAAGGACATTGTCTTGAACCGGGCGCTCAGTGCCCAACTTGACCTGCCGGACGCCAACTACGATATGGTCCAATTCTCCGGTAGCTGGGCCCGGGAACGTCATTTGATTCGGACCCCACTCCGTGCCGGGGTGCAGAGCATCTCCAGTTTGCGGGACGCATCCAGCCACCAGCACAACCCATTCTTCATGCTGGCCCGGCCACACACCGATAACAACCACGGTGGTGTCTTCGGTTTTAACTTCATCTACTCCGGGAACTTCCTCGACTCCGTAGAAGTAGACCAGTTCGATACGACCCGGGTCCTGGTCGGCATCAACCCGGACGAGTTTGGCTGGCACCTATCCGATGGGGAGAGCTTCCAGACGCCAGAAGCAGTGATGACCTACACCAGTGACGGCTTCAACCAGATGAGCCATCAGCTGGCTGACTTCTACCAGGACCACCTGATCAACCCCCACTTTGCTCGTCAGGAACGGCCAATCCTGATCAATAACTGGGAAGCAACCTTCATGGACTTCAACGAAGACAAGCTGATGCCAATCGTTGACGAAGCCCACAAGTTGGGAATCGAAATGTTTGTCCTCGATGATGGTTGGTTCGGTCACCGGGACGACGATAAGTCCAGTTTGGGGGACTGGTTTGTTGACGAAAAGAAGTTTGCTACCGGGATTGACGGCTTTGCCAAGAAGGTCCACGACAAGGGGATGAAGTTCGGTCTCTGGTTCGAACCGGAAATGATCTCCATCGATAGTAAGCTCTATGAAGAACACCCTGATTGGATGATTGCTACCCCTGGCCGGCAGAGCACACCTGCCCGGAACCAGTTTGTCCTCGACATGACCCGCAAGGAAGTTGTCGACTACTTAGTTGACCACATCAGTGCCATCATCAAGAAGACCCAACTGGACTACATCAAGTGGGACATGAACCGGAACATTACGGAAATGTTTGGGGCCAAGCTACCCGCTGACCGCCAGCTTGAATTTGCCCACCGCTACATTCTCGGGGTTTACCAATTATATGCCCGCCTGACGAGTGCCTTCCCGAAGGTCCTCTTTGAATCATGTGCTTCCGGTGGTGGCCGGTTCGATCTCGGGATGATGTACTACGCACCACAAGCATGGTGCAGTGACGACACCGATGCCGTTGAACGGATCAAGATTCAAGACGGGACTTCCTATGGTTACCAACAATCAATGTGGGGTGCCCACGTCTCTGCAGTGCCAAATGACCAGGTTGGCCGGCTGACTTCGCTGGCAACCCGGGCAGCCGTGGCATACTTCGGCGACTTTGGCTACGAACTGGATATTACCAAGCTGCCAAAGGACCAACTGGCCGAGATCAAGGACCAAGTGGCCTTCTACAAGAAGTACCGGAAGCTCTTCCAGTTCGGGAAGTTCTACCGTTTGGAAAACGCCGACACGGCAACCGATAACGTTTACGACTGGGAAGTTGTTAATGATGACAAGACAAAAGCGATCATGGCACGCTTCCAGATTCTCAATGGTGCCAACCCAGCTTACATCCGGGTATACTTTTCCGGTCTCGACCCTGAAAAGCAATACACGGTTAACGGCGGGGACGAGAAGTTCTATGGTGCTGAACTGATGAACGCCGGTTACTTTGTTCCACGGATCATGGACCGGACGAAGCCAGAGAAGGACCCATCGGACTTCAGTTCACGGCTCTTCGTTGCGGAAGAAGCTTAAAATAATAGTTGAATAATAAAAAAGGTTTGGCTGCGATGACTTTCGCAGCCAAACCTTTTTTGTTAGGACTCAATTCCCAGCACCCGCATGTGGCCATCCAATGCCAGCCTGATTAGGTTGTGGGCCAGCTGGCGGGCACTCATGTCATGGGCCTGCCCCTCATGGAGCCACCAGGCAAGGACACTGATGAAAATTGAGAGAATGTAGGTGATAACTAGGTCAGAAGGAATCGTGCTCTTTCTATCAATGCCGAATTCCTTCAGAATACCAATGATGTTGGTACTGAGAATCGGGGTCAGCTGGTTCTGGAGGGTACGCGAGGGCGTCCCGTCAATGATCAGGAGGAGGTCCCGGTTTTCAGAACATTTTTCCAGGACCCCAGTCAGGGTATCCTCCAACTTGGTGAACATGATCTTACGGTTCAAAAAGAGGAGGGGGTTCCGCAGGGGGGTGAAGAGGCCGATTGCCTGCTTGAAACTTGGTCGTACAGGTCCTGCTTATCGCGGTAGTGGGCATAGAAGGTGGCCCGGTTAACCATCGCCTTGTCCGCAATCTCCTGGACGGTAATGGCGTCGATGCTCTTCTCCTTCGTTAGGGCGACAAAGGCATTGACGATGTTTTGTTTGGTCCGTCGTACCCGAATATCTTCTTGGAGTGTCACGTCAATTCCCCCTTTAAATCAAATCCAACAGAATGTTGGAATCTGTTGTCTAACAAACAAACCCGTAAATTTTGCCGATTGAATGTTGATAATTTTCATTTAAAAATATACTTAATTATATTATACACGCTGTTGGAAAAGTACGGTGTATGTCAGGGGAGGAATTTAACGATGACAGAGAAACTCTATGGAGGGATCGATGTTGGTTCAACTACGGTTAAGCTGGTAGTGATGAACGATGCCCACCAGACCCTTTTCTCTCGATACGAACGCCACTATGCAGATGTCAAAGCGGCTAGTGAGCGCGTAATCAAGGAAGCAATTGCTGAACTGGGTGGCGACACCCCAATTGCCTTCACGATTACGGGGTCCGGTGGGATTGGTCTAGCCAACCTATTGCAACTGAAGTTTATCCAGGAAGTGATTGCCTGCACCAAGACCGTTGAGCAGCTGATTCCCGAGACGGATGTGGCGATTGAGCTAGGTGGTGAAGATGCCAAGATCACCTTCTTCGGCGACTCCCTGGAACAACGGATGAACGGGAGCTGTGCCGGGGGTACCGGGGCCTTCATCGACCAGATGGCGGTCCTTTTAGACACCGATGCCGATGGACTGAACAAGCTAGCCCGGAACGCGGAAAAAATTTACCCGATTGCCAGTCGCTGTGGAGTCTTCGCCAAGACGGATGTCCAGCCGCTGATCAATGATGGGGCCCGGAAGGAAGACATTGCGGCAAGTATTTTCCAAGCCGTGGTTAACCAGACGATTTCCGGCCTGGCTGCTGGTCACAAGATCAGTGGACACGTTGCCTTTCTGGGTGGTCCCCTCTACTTCATGGACCAACTGCGCCACCGCTTTATTGAGACCCTCCACCTCACTGACGATGAAGTGATCTTCCCAGAGAACCCGCAACTCTTCGTGGCCCAGGGGGCGGCCCTTTATGCTAATGACCAGCCGACGCTGTCTTTGGACATCTTGCTGGACCGGCTGGAACACGGTGATTCCTCCGTTCTGGCACCATCACACTCCCTCGACCCGCTCTTCAATAACGAAGACGAGCTGGCGGCCTTCCGTCAGCGGCATGCCAAGGACCGGGTTGAGGCCGGGGACCTGGCAAACTACCACGGAACGGCCTTCTTGGGAATTGATGCTGGTTCGACGACCACCAAGATTGTCCTGATGTCAGCGGACCACAAACTCCTGTTTACCGAATATGACAACAACGATGGCGACCCATTGGAGAAGACCAAGCAGATGCTCCGGGACCTGAACCTGAAGATGCCGGCCGACGTGAAAATCGGTAAGGCCTGCGTCACCGGGTATGGTGAGCACCTGATCAAGAACGCCCTCAACGTTGACCTTGGCGAAGTGGAAACGGTGGCCCACTACCAGGCGGCCCACTACTTCCAGCCAGACGTTGACTTTATCCTGGACATTGGTGGCCAGGATATGAAGGCGATGACGGTCAAGAACGGGGCCCTGGCCGACATCAAGCTGAATGAAGCCTGCTCATCTGGTTGCGGGTCCTTCTTGGAAACCTTCGCTACCGGTCTGAAGTACAATATCCGGGACTTTGCCCAAGCTGCCTTGCTGGCTAAGCACCCGGCCGACCTGGGCTCCCGGTGCACGGTCTTCATGAACTCAAAGGTTAAGCAGGTCCAAAAGGAAGGGGCCACAATCGGTGACATTTCCGCCGGCCTGTCATTTTCCATCATCAAGAACGCCCTCTTCAAGGTAATCAAGATGCGGAGTGCCGACGAACTGGGTGACCACATCGTCTGCCAAGGGGGAACCTTCTATAATGATGCCGTTTTGCGGGCCTTTGAAAAGATCGCTGGTGTCGACGTGATTCGGCCAAACATCGCCGGATTAATAGGGGCCTACGGTGCGGCACTGATTGCTGAACATAACTACCAAGCCGGGGACCAGACCAGCCTCCTCTCTATCAAGGAGATGGAAAACCTGACCTTTGAAAAGGAGTACATGCACTGTGGTGGCTGTGCCAACAACTGTGAGCTGACTTTGACCATCTTCAATGACGGCCGGAAGTTTGTCACCGGTAACCGCTGTGAACGGGGTGAGGCCCGGGCCCTCCGCCTGCACGGCCAGCGGCCCCGGAATAACGGGAAGGTCAACCTGGTAGAACGGAAGTACAAGGAGCTCTTTAAGTACCGACCGCTCCGCAGTAAGTTAGCTAAGCACGGAACAATCGGCCTTCCACGGGTTCTGAACATGTACGAAGATTACCCGTTGTGGGCTACCTTCTTTAGGAAACTGGGCTTCCGGACGATCCTGTCGCCAAAGGGGAGTAAGGAGCAGTACGAGAAGGGGATGGAGACCATCCCGTCCGACACGATCTGTTACCCGGCCAAGAACGTCCATGGCCACATCATGGCATTGATTGCCAACCGCCACGTTGACCGGATCTTCTACCCGGCAATTGTCTACGAGCTCCAGGAGAAGAAGGCGGCTAACAACCACTACAACTGCCCAATTGTTCAGTCGTATCCCGAAGTAATCCGGAATAACGTCGACGAGATTCGGAGTGGTCAGGTCGACTTCCGGGACCCATTCCTGAACCTGGCGGACCACCAGTCAACGGCGGAAAACCTCTACGAATGTTTCAAGGACCTGGGTATAACGAAGCAGGAGGTCCGCGATGCCCTCGAGGCCGGTTACCAGGAGCTGGACAACTTCCACCAGAAGATTCATAACTGGGGTGAAGATACCCTGATGATGCTGAAGCAGAAGGGGGAGCACGGGGTTGTCCTTGCCGGGCGGCCATACCACCTCGACCCGATGATCAACCACGGAATTTCCCAGATGATCACGGCTGCCGGTTTCCACGTCCTGACCGAGGACTCGATTGCCCACCTGGGCGACGTCAAGGGCCTCCGGGTAGTTAACCAGTGGTCCTATCACTCCCGCCTGTATGCGGCGGCCCGGATTGCGGCCAAGACGCCGGAACTGGAATTTGTTCAACTGAACTCCTTTGGTTGTGGCCTGGATGCCATTGATACCGACCAGGTTGAAGAAATCATGAACCAGTACAACCGTCTCTATACCTGCCTGAAGATTGATGAAGGGGATAACCTCGGGGCCATCCGGATTCGAATTCGGTCACTGAAGGCGGCCATCAAGGAGCGGACGGAAAAGGAGATTCATCCGGAAAAGCTCTACGACAACCCAACGCCGGTCAAGTTTACCAAGGAAATGAAGAAGGAGAAGTACACCCTCCTCTTGCCGATGCTATCGCCAATTCACCAGCATAACCTGGTTGACGTGGCTCTCCAGGCATCGGGTTACAACGTTGTTAACCTGCCAATCAAGGACCGCCGTTCCGTTGATGTCGGGACCCGGTACGTGAACAACGATGCCTGCTACCCGGCAATCATATCAATTGGTCAAATGATTGAGGCCCTGCAGAGTGGCAAGTACGACCTGAACCATACCGCCGTAATGATGAGCCAGACTGGTGGGGGCTGCCGGGCCACCAACTACGTGCCATTGATTCGCAAGGCCTTGAAGGACGCCGGCTTCTCGCAGGTACCGGTTGTTTCGATTTCCTTGGGAAACCAGGGGGTTGAATCGACACCGGGCTTTACCTTCACCCTGCCGCTGATTAAGCGGGCGTCGATTGCCTTCCTGTATGGTGACCTCTTCGAACGGCTGGTTTACCACACCCGGCCGTATGAGGTGGAGAAGGGCGCCACAAACGCCCTCTATGCTGACTGGCTCGACCGGGTACGGCCAAACGTGGAGAACGGGAGCTTCAAGGAATTCAAGCGGAACGTTCACGCAATTGTGCACGACTTCGATACCCTCCCGGTACGAGACATTGTTAAGCCAAAGGTCGGCGTGGTTGGTGAAATTCTGGTCAAGTACTCGCCAATTGCCAACAATGACATTGTGGGGACCCTGGAAAGGGAAGGGGCCGAAGCAGTGGTTCCGGACATTGTAGGCTTCATGAACTACTCCCTGTACAACCAGGTTTACCGTCACCAACACCTTGGTGCCAAGAAGAGTTCGCAACTATTTGCAGCTGTCCTGTTGAAGCTGATTCGTCAGGCCGAGAAGCCAATGGATGAGGCTTTGCGGGCTTCAAAGCACTTTGAAGGGATTACCCCGTGGGATGAAGTGGTTGCCGGTGCTAAGCCGGTCCTTTCCCTGGGAAACATGACCGGTGAAGGCTGGTTCCTGCCAGGTGAAATGGTAGAACTCCTCCGTTCCGGCGTTAACAACATCGTCTGCATGCAGCCGTTTGGGTGCTTGCCAAACCACATCGTTGGTAAGGGGATGTTGAAAGAACTGCGTCGTGAATACAAGGGCGCCAACCTGATGCCAATCGACTACGACCCTGGTGCTTCGGTGGTCAACCAGCTTAACCGGATCCGGTTAATGATGGCCACCGCCAAGAAGAAAGTGGCCGCAGAAGAAGCAGTAACAAGTGAATAAGTAATAGAAAACGGCTAAGGATAGTGATTTATCCTTAGCCGTTTTGTGATAATAAAAAGAGGCTGAAATTCAGCCCCTTAAAATAATTGCATTGTAATTACAGCGTCTTACCAATAAGGACAGCACCGGCAACAACCAGGATTAAACCAAGAATTGTCAGGCGAGTTTCCTTCCTGGTTCTTGCTTCGTGCAGAATGAAGAATCCACCTAAGGTCGAAATTACAACACTCATTTGTGAGAAGGTGTAACCGACAGATTCACCGTTAATTGCAATCGAGAAGATTAAGGTGAAGTTGGCAATTACATCGCAGGCACCGGTAATCATGTTCTTCCAAGTGTACTTATCCCACATGTGGTTCTGAGTTTCACTCTTTTGCATAGAACCAACAATAACATAAGTGATGAAGATAGCGACGGCTTCTGGTGGCAAAACATCCCAGCCAGTCAGGTTAAAGGCGTTTGGCGCAGAACCATAAGCAATAAAACCAAGCGAAGAAATTAGCAGTAAGATGTTACCTTTCTTAACATCGGCACCCTTGCTCTTTTGTTCGTGGTAAGAAGTAAGGAAGATACCAATGATGATAACGATAACTGCGCTAATCCCGTAGATCCATTTACCAGTGGTTGCCCATTCCCCAAAGAAGATGGCACCAATCAGGTTGTTACCAATCAATTGCTCACCAATGGAAATTGGCATGGTCATGGTTGCACCAACCAGTTCCAAACTCTTAACTTGGAAAATGAGCCCTAGGGCTTCACCGGCACCACAGATAGTGGCACCAATGATTTGCCGTGGTGTAAGGACTGGTATCCGGACAAAGTAGACAATTAACCCAGCGAACAGGGTAGTTAACCCCATCCCCATACACTTGTTGGTGAAGCTACCACCAATAAGCTGCATACTGATAATTTCAGTACCAAAACCAATTGCTGGTACGAGGGCAACTAATAATCCTACTAAACTCATTTTAGGTCCTTCTCTCTTTGTTTATCCTAGTGTTAGAAGAACCTAGTCTTCAGCAGAATCATAATTGTGAAGTCGTTGTGAGCTTGCATCAACTTCAGCCGGGTCACCTTTACGACCTGGCTTCATTTCAACTAAGCCCAACTTAATTGCGCCAACTGGACAAACCAGAGCACAAAGTTGACAACCGACACACTTGCTCTTATCAAAGGTTGGCAGACGTTTTTCATCATCCCAGCCCATTGCTTGGTGAGCACCATCTTGACAGGAGATGAAGCAACGACCACAGCCGATACATTTATCCCAGTCAATCTTTGGGTAAACCTTGTAATCACGGTCCAGTTGGCTGGTTGGAACAACGTTCTTATTAGCAAGACCAACTAATTCTGAAAGGTGATCAACACCCTTTTCTTCCATGTAGTGCATCATACCATTCTTCAGGTCGTCAATAATCCGGTAACCATATTGCATAATTGCCGTGGTTACTTGGACGGTTGTAGCACCCATCAGAATGTATTCAGCAGCGTCTTCCCAGGTTTCAATTCCACCAATACCGGCAATTGGTAATTGTTCAAGGCCAGAGGCAGAACGTAATTCTTGAAGGAAGTGAAGGGCAATTGGTTTAACAGCCTTCCCAGATAAGCCAGAAACGGCCGACTTACCATTGATGTTAGGCAGTGCGACATTCTTTTCAAGGTCAACGTTTGAAACTGAACGGACAGTATCAATAAGGGAGAACCCATCGGCACCACCGGCTAAGCAACCCTTAACGGCAGGAACCATTGATGCTAAGTTTGGTGAAATCTTAGCAATAACTGGAACATCGGTTCCTCGTTTAACGGCCTCGGTCAGTTGCTTACATAATTCTGGGTCTTCATCGACTTCGGCACCCATCTTAGCGTTAGAAGTCTGTGGGCAAGACATACTTAATTCAATAATGTCTGCACCAGCTTCAGTAACTTGTTGTGCCAACTTAGTCAGGCCGTCTTCGGTAGCAGCCATGATTGAAGCAATCAAAACCTTGTTAGGAAATTCTTCCTTCAGCCGTTTCATATCAGCACAGTTTTCTTCAACGGTCCGTTCGGATAGTTGCTCCATGTTGTTAAAGGCAACAAATGGGGTGTCTTCCTTTGATAATTCATTAAAACGAGGAGATACTTCATCAATCTTTTCACTGTTTGGTGAAATGGTCTTGAAAGTGATACCGCCCCAGCCAGCCCGGTAAGCACGGGCACACATTTCATAACAGTTACCAACTGGTGAAGCTGAGAGGCAGAATGGGTTTGGCAGATTGTAAAATTTAAGTTGAACATTTAAGTGGACAGAAAAACCCATCAAGGTCTTTAATGGTGTTACCTCAACATTCCATTAGAAAGAAGGACCTTAATGGGCACCACTATTTTATCATTCCAGAACCGTGTTGTCATTGAAACACTTCATAATGAAGGACGTTCCTTGCGATACATCGCTAACTACTTAGGCTTTAGTAAGACCACCATCTTTAACGAACTTCACCGGCTAAATAGTGAGTATCAAGCTGAACTAGCGCAAACTGACTTTGAACGCAAGGTTAGTCAACGGGGGCGGAAGTCTTCGCTCACTAAAAACCTTAAACACTTGATCGAGGAAAAGATTCAAGTCCAGAAGTGGTCCCCTGAACAAGTTGCCCATGTAGTTGGAATTGCCTACAAGACGGTCTATAACTGGATTGATCAAGGATGGCTTGATGTGCAGTTACCCGATTTGCCTGATCATGGAATTCGTCGCCATCGCGCTAAAGAAAAGCGTGGTACGTTCAGTCACGGCCGCTCA
>NZ_CANCWN010000039.1:0-13145 GCF_947381485.1 Limosilactobacillus avium
TCTCATATAAAATATAAGAACTTGAATAGCTCTAATTTAAATTAATTAAGCGAATTGACTTCGCAAATGTTTTGCTCCAATCACCGAAGTGACCAGAGACCCTACACATTTGATTCGTCGAAACTTTGTTCAGTTTTCAAAGGTCTACCGGTTAGCTAACTAAGTAGCTAACCAACACGGTTAATTATATCATCTGGCCATCAAGAAAGTCAAGAACTTTTTTCAAGAAGTTTTACTCGTTTTCCGAACCGGTCAGCTTACTTACAATATCATCTTACCACCCGTTCGTCAACAACAAATTTGATTTAATTTATTGCTAACTCACAAGTGCATTCACAATTATAACTACCAGCCTATTTAATGTCAACCATAAATATGACTTAAATGTCATGTAGTCCTCAAAACCATGTATCAGGTAATTGCCTATTACAAAATTGTGAAAACTAAAAAAGTAGATAACTGTATTTGTAAGACAACAGTTACCTACTTTACGTTATTTGCCTTTAAATTTCAAGGCCTTTTTTGTTTTATTTCAGATCCGTACTATTAGCCTTATCTTGCATCATAAAGGTCAGCGCTAATCCAATGATAACCAGTACGATTGTGAAGTAAATGCCGTAGTGAACCCCGTTAGTGAAACGGACTGCTGAGGAGCCAACCCCGGCATTCCGTCCCAATTCCAAGAAACTTGTAGCCAGCGCCGTAGCTAGGGCACCAACCACCTGCTGCATAGTATTCAGAATCGTACTACCATCTGCTGACTGCATCCCCGGCAGCGAGTTCAGTGCACTCGTCTGTGACGGCGACATCGCTAATGGGCAACCAATCATCAAAATAATGTGGGCTGCAATCACATAGGCAATCGAGGAGCGGGCAGAAGAACATCCTAACATCCCTGCACCAACCAGGGCAATGATAAAGCCAATCATGGCTGGGCGCTTAGCACCAATATTGTCGTACATCCGTCCGGCAACGGCCGATGTCAATGCATTAACTACCCCACCAGGCAGCATAATAATCCCTGTTAAAGCAACTGGAAGCAGCAGACCGTTCTGAATGTACATTGGCAGTAGGTACATTGCTGATAAAATAATTCCAAAGTCGAGCATCACTAGTGTGGCCCCGATTGCAAAGGAACGGTACTTAAACACCCGCAGGTTAAGGATCGGCTCTTCAAGGTGCAGTTGTCGGTGAATATATAGAAGCAAAACAACGATTCCAATTACCAAGGCACTTAAAACAGGTTCCGACAGCCAGCCATCACGGCTTGACAGTGAGGCCCCAATTACCAGGCCAGAGCAACCAACAGCGGATTCTAAAATCGACAGGACATCGATGTGCGGCCGGGTAACGTTACCGACGTTTTCCAGCGAAGCAATCGCGAAGAAGAGGGCAATTAATAAGAGCGGAATAAATAGCCAAAAAATCCAGTTCCACGAAAGCTTAGCCAAAATCAACCCCGTTAGTGTGGGTCCGATTGCCGGGGCAAACATAATTACCAGGGCACAGACACCCATTACCGCCCCAATCTTTTGCGGTGGGAAGATTTGCATAACGACAGCGAACATCAACGGCAGAATCAGGCCGGTCCCAATCCCCTGAATCATCCGACCGATTAGGACAACCGCAAAGGTACTCCCCATCGCCGAAATTGCTGCCCCGACAATAAAGTCGCAGAGGGCAAAAATAATAATTTGCCGTGTCGTGGACCACTTGGACAGGAGGCTGGACAGCGGCAGGATAATCCCAATCACCAGCATGTAACCAGTTACCAGCCACTGAATGGTCCCGGTATTAACATGCAGAGCCAACATTAGCTTTGGCAGGGCGATGTTCAATGATGTTTCACTGAACATCCCCACAAATGCGCCAAGCAGCATGCTGACCATTGCCAATTTAGGATGGCGCACATGCTGACGCGCTTGTGGTTTTTCACTCATAAAAACACTCCTTAATCAATTCTTTTTTTGCACAGTTGGTTACTGTATCAGAATCGATTTGCCTTCGTAAGTGTTTTTAGCTCATTCCTTATTATTTAAATATATATACTTAATAAAATTAAGTTTAGCTGTTAATGAGCCCCTTAATCTTGTCCGGTCGAAAGCCGGTCCAACCGTCAACGCTACTACCGTTGTCAACCATTACAATGGGGACACTGTAATAGCCCAGGGCGCGCAAAGCCTCAATCGCCGCCGGGTCATCACTAATGTCAATTGTCTGGTACTCCAGCTTAAGCCGGTCCATCAGTTGTTTAGTCATCGTACAGCCGGGGCAAAATTTCTTGGTAAATATTCTAATCTGGGCCACCCTTCCCCCTCCTTTGATTACTTTTAACGACGAACTAGCTTATAGCGGTGCGTCCGGTCTGGCGTATCAACCTTGCCGGCTGGGTGACCGATTGCAACAATTACCGTTACCGCGTAGCCATCATCAACTCCCAACTCCTTTAGCAAGTCGGGATGACCATTCAGGGTCTGGGCCCCACTCATCACGTAGACCGACCCGAGATCAAGGGCGGCAGCCTGAACCATGACGTTTTCCGCCGCGGCCGAAGCATCGCGGTCACCAAACGGACTCGTCTTCTTGGTTGAAATCACGAACAGTAACGGTGCCCCATAGCAGGCGTTACTGCTTGCCGTGGCAATTTTCTTCAACAATGCTTCGTCCGTTACCACCGTTGCCTGCATATCTTCAACCTGGTGCATTCTACAGGGAGCAGCTTCGAACGCTGCCACCATTTTCTCAATATCTGGGCCAGCAACTGGCGTTAACGCGTACTTACGGACCGCCCGCCGCTGCAAAATTGGATTTTCCATCATTAAAGGCTCCTTTCCATACTCACGTTACTTTCTATTATAATCGTTTCTTCCTTATTATAGGAAAAATAAGCACCCACCCGCCGTAGATTACCAAACGGCAACGATATTGCAATAGAGTTACAAAGCGATTGCAAGATGTATCATTCCAATAACAATCCGCCCACGTTTCCCTTTAAAGCGGTCACTTATGCTAGCCTTATATAATGGAAATTAACAAACGAACAAATAAAGGAGTCGCGATTTAACGTTTATGGATACTAAGAAACACTACAAGATGTACAAGAGCAACAAGAACTGGTTCTACGCCGCAATCACCACGGTTGCCGTTGCTGTCGGCTTAGTAGCCGGTGGCCACGTTGCGCAAGCAGACACCGTTTCCCCTGACACTATCGCGCAAACAACTGCGGTTACGTCAGCTGCTACCAGTACAGCAACTAGTGCTGCTTCATCCCAACAACAATCTGCTGCTAGCCAAACTAGCACTGCTACTCCTGCATGGCAACCAGCCGATGCCAACCTGAATGCCCAACAAGCCCAATCCGCTGCCGACCAAAAGAACTACGGTAACCTGGATAACTTCAGCATTGCTGACGGTAAGTTAACCGTTTCTGGTTGGAACGCTTCTAATAAAGACGCCAACTACCAAGACCACTACCTGATTGTTTACGACCAAACTCAAGGCAAGGAACTGGGGCGGCAGGCAGTTACGAACCTGCAACGTAACGATGTGCAAAAGGTCTACCCTGGTGTATACAATGCCCAATATTCTGGCTTCAACAACACCTTCGACCTTGATATGACCCCATACTTAAACGATAGTCTGCAAATCATTAGCCGTTACTCCAACGGTGCTAATGGTGAAGGGCAATACTTCGACAAGTGGTTTGGCCCAATCAACCTGGGTAAGGAACAAAAGGCCAACAGCATTGACAGCGTAAAGCAAACTGCTAACGGTCTTCAAGTTACTGGTTGGATGGCCGACGACGCTTCTGCAACGAAGCCATACGCCTACCTGATCCTCCTCAAGGATGGCAAGGAATTAACCCGGAGCCGGGTTCAACTGACCGACCGGGCCGACGTTGCTAAGGCTAAGGGCACGATTTACAACAGTCTGCACAGTGGTTTCAGCACAACATTAAACGTTGACCAAGCCCTTTTGAGCGGTAACCTGCAAATCTTGATGCGCTACACTGATGACGTTAATGGGAACGGTAATTACAGTGACCAGTATTCCAAGACTTACGCTTCCAACACTGGTTACGTTGATGGGTACGCATTAAACAACAACACCATCCATTACACTGGTTGGCACGCCGCTACTAACGCTAACGGGATGAACCACCAATTTATCATCGTCCTGGACGCTAACAACCACGAACTCTACCGGACTGAATTGACCGGCAACCAAAAGAATATCAACCGGAATGACGTTGCTAATGTCTACTCCTGGATTGCCAATGCTAGCCAATCCGGTTTCAGCGTTGATATCCCAGTTCAAGCTAACATGCAACACAAGGAAATCCGGATCCTGCACCGTTACTCCAGCTCTGCTGACGGCAACAGTCAATACGTTGACTTTACTTCTGGTAACTACTCCATCAATAGTGGTTGGCAAGGTGACTACTACTACGACCCCGTTACCGGCCAAAAGGCAACTGGTCAAAAGGTAATCAACGGTGTTACCTACCAATTTGACGCTAATGGTAAGCTGCAAAGCAAGCAACAAAACGCCGTCAACCGGGCCCTCTCCATGCGTGGTGTTCCTTACGTTTGGGGTGGTAACACGCCAGCTGGTTTTGACTGCTCTGGTTTAGTCCAATGGGCATACGGCCTTGGCGCCCGGACCACTTACCAACAACAGGCATTGGGTGCCCACCACTACGACGTTGCTAACGCCCCACTTGGTGCCCTCCTCTTCTTCGGTTCTGACACCACCCCTGGTCACGTGGCCATCTCGCTGGGGAACGGGACTTACGTTCACGCCCCACAACCAGGCCAAACCGTAACGGTCGCTAGCCAACGTTGGTACGCACCAAGCTTCTACGTTGTTCTCTAATTAGATATCCATAAATTTAGAAACGGACTTAGTACGTTCAATGCTAAGTCCGTTCCTTTTTTAAACACTTGGTAGCGATTACAAAATAACCTATGTTAAAATTTAAACATGACACGCTGCTTTTTTATTATGGGGGTTTTATTGTGGAAGATAAAAGACATTATAAACTTTACAAGCATGGTAAATTATGGTGCTGTACGGCAATTACCATCGCTTCATTGACAATTGGAACAGTGGTCCTGCATGCCAACGTGCACGCAGATAGTAATCAACCAGCTACGACCCAAGTTGTAAGTTCTAGTTCCACGGAGGTAATGGCAAATCAACCAGCTACAGCAACCACCGAAAACGAAGTTCCACTAGATCAAACAACTGTCAACAATAACTATGCCGCTAACGACGCGTGCCTTGACCACTACCAGGTCACTACTGATGAAAATAACCAAAATGTATTTCAAGCCAGCGGCTGGCATGCTAGCGGGCAAAGTAATAATGAACGCTACCGTTATGCTATTCTTTACGATAACACCACCAGAAATGAAATTGCACGGCAAAGAATTGCCCCACTAGAGCGCCCCGACGTTCAAGCGGCTTATCCGCATATCAACAATAGTCGGCTTAGCGGGTTCGATATTAACTTCGTACTCCCAAATAATATCAGTGGGCATACCATTAGCTTAGTAACACGTTACAGTAATGATGCCGTTAACGGTGAGGGGCAGCGAACAGACTTCTGGTTCAGCCCAATCATTATCGATAACACGAACCGGGCTAACCTCGATACCCTAGCGGCTGACCAGAATGGCAACCTCCACGTAGGTGGCTGGCACGCCAGTAATCAGGCAATGGGGAAAAAGTATCACTACATTATTATCTATGATCTGACGTCTAATCACGAAATTGCTCGTCAGCTGGTTACCCCCGTGCAGCGTCCCGATGTCGCCCAGGCTTTCCCCACAATCGGTAACGCCCACGACTCTGGATTTGACGTTACCTTCAAGCTAACCCCCCAATATAGCCAGGGGAATCTTTCGATTATCAGTCGGTGGACTAATGATCCGGTCGGCAACGGAGATGACACAACCGATTTTTGGTTTGCCCCTGTGCAAAAGAATAATCAGGGCTGGCTTGACTCTTACAATCTCAGTAAGGGGCAGCTCACCGTCAGTGGTTGGCATGCCAACGATGCCGCTATTTACCAGCCATATCACTACCTTATTCTCTTTGATAACACAGCTCAAACACAGGTTGCTAGTGACCTTGTTCCTACTGATCCATCCCCAGACGTTGCTAAGGCCAATCCAAATACTCGGTCAGCTTACTCCGCCCGTTTCAACTATCAATTTGGGAAAGTTGATTGGACGGCGGGCCATACCTATTCCCTAGTGAGTCGTTACTCGATTTCTAACCAGGGCAACGGTGATGACGGTACTGCCGCAGATCATACCGACTTCTGGTTCCCGGCAATGACCCTTAACCAGCACGCCGCTTACATTGATAACTACCAGATTGATTCCCAGAACATGCTAAATGTCAGCGGTTGGTATGCCAACGATAACGCTGTCGGCAAGAATTATGCCTACGTAATTATCCTCCAGGATGGGCATGAAATTAACCGCCAACAAGTTACGATGACATACCGGCAAGACGTCGCTGCAGTTTTCCCGACAATCTATAATAGCGCAATGAGTGGCTTTACTGCTGCAATTCAACTGCCAGCAACGGCTAAAGGAAATCTCAGTTTTGTCCTTCGTTTCAGCGACCAGAGCGATGGTGAAGGTAACTATGCTGATATCTACACGCAGCCAATTTCAAACGGCTTTATGCATAATCGGATGGTATTAGGCGATAATAATCAGGCCTTTTACTATGACGACCAGGGTCAGGCAGCTAACAACTTTATTATCGATGGTATCCTTTACCGCACTGACGGTAGCGGAAATGTTCTCAATACCATTAAAGACAACACCAATAGTCACATCGGGCAAATTAGTTTCACTGGTGACCTCACCGGTATCAATAAAGATAACCGCAAGCCGGTACAAATTAGTGTCAAGCTAACTGACGGTACCAGTATTGATGGTTGGGCAACGATCAAATGGCAGGGGAACAGTAGTATTGCCTGGCCTAAGAAGGGCTACCGCCTAAAGCTTTTTAAGGACCAAGCAATGACCAAGAAACTAAAAATTAAGCTCCCGGGGAGCGGCTTTAAAACCAATTCTTTCAACCTCAAAGCTTGCTTTACGGACCCAACCGCCGGGCTCAACATCGTCAACGCCGAACTGTTCAAACAAATCACAGCCTCCCGGTCCGGTCTTGCGGATTCAATTGTCAACGATATGCCAAATTACGGTCAAATCGCTGGTTTACCACTAGAACTCGGTATCAATAACCTTGACCAAGGGTTATACGTTTTAGAAACTTACCAAGAAGACAAGCTCTATAACCTTGATGATAAGTTGGCAGATAACATTGCCTTGAGTGATAACCAATCCGATATGTCAACATTCACCCAACCTTTTACCGCTGACGACCTTGTTGATACTGCCTTTAACAACCGGTCCCCAAAGAAAGTCGACCAGTCAGTCGTGGATCGCTTCAACCAGCTTTATCAACTAGCTAATGCCAGTGATGCCGAATATTATAACTTAGAGAAACAGTATCTTGACGTCCCGGCCGCGATTGATTACCTAACTTTCATCTCGGCAATTAATGATGTCGACGGAATTACCAAGAATATCACCTACATTAGCAAGGCCGGTAGTAAGTGGGTCCTGATGCCCTACGATCTGGACATGACCTGGAACAACCTTTATAATGGGGAAACCATGTCGATTAATGCTAACATGGAAGACCTGCTCAATAACTACCAGCAGCGACTTCTCTTAACAATTTACAAGCACCACCGGCAAGACGTTATTGATCGTTACCAGGCGTTGCGCCAGAACGTTCTAAGCACGGCCAACGTCACTAACTTGTTCAACCAGTGGTTTAACAAGGTTGGTAGTGCTGCTTACCAAAATGATGATACCCTTTGGAGCGACATCAGTGTTAACAACGGACGCCATCCCCACCCGGTTAACGTTACTGATTTTGACAATATGATCAGCCAACGTCTCAACAACGTCGACCACTTCTTCGGTCTGGCCTAGCTCCATAACATAACAATCCCCCGCGCCCGGAATTTACCGAGCGCGGGGGATTGTTAAACCAAAAAAATCTTCCCACCTTAATAGCTTGGGAAGATTTCGAAATTTAGCATATATGGTAATGAATGATTAGACATCTAAGGTCTTGCCATACTCATTGTTGATAGTGTCAACAACATCCTTGGCCTTCATGTCGTCTTCAACAATGGTTTCGCCATCACGAAGTGTGTAGGTGGTGTCGTCACTCAGATTGTTAAAATCAACATCGTTACCTTTGGCATCAACAAAATCAAACTTCGAGTTTTGGAAGTTCTTAAGAGCATCTTCATTAATTTCCATGATTATGCTTCCTTTCTTCTTACATTATAATGCTTTTTTCCCAAATATGTTAATTTTTCCGGGTAATTTAGCAATTCTTAAACCTTACCGGCACAAATCCTATCCCCGACCGGGTCGGTTCAGCTTCCGTTCGCCATAGTTTAGCAACCGGGTCAAGGAGAAGGTCAGGATGAAGTAGATCATCATGGCAATAAACAGCGGGAATGCACCTTTGTAAGTAGCGGACTGAACCAGCTGGGTCTGGTACATCAGCTCCGATACCCCAATGACGGAGACAATCGAGCTGTCCTTCAACAGGGTAATAAACTCGTTGCCCAGTGCCGGCCAGATGTTCCGCAGGGCCTGGGGCATGATAACGTACCGCATCGTCAGTTTCTGACTCATCCCTAAACTCCGTGAAGCCTCAAATTGCCCGTGGTTGATAGCCTGAATCCCGGACCGGATAATTTCGGCCACGTAGGCCCCGGAATTAATGGAAACGGCGATGATCCCCGCAACCAGGGCGGGAATGTTTTGGATTATTTCACCAATCCCGAAGTAGACAAACATTACCTGGACCATCATTGGGGTTCCCCGGATAAACTCGATATAGGCAACGGCCAGGCTGTGCAGGACCTTATTCTTGGACCGCCGGAACATTGCGAAGATGAAGCCGAGAATGAACCCAAAGAAGACGGAGAAGACCGTGATGATCAGGGTGTAAACAATCCCCCGAACGAAGTAGTTCCAGTAGTTCAAAACGGTATTCTGCTTGGTCCCCTGGCTCATGTACTTGCCGGCCCGCGGAACATAAACCTTGTCAAAGGTGTCGTGCTTTTGCAGCTTGGTGATTGTCTTGTTGGTGGCCGCAACCAGTCCTGGCGAATCCTTAGCAACCGCCACGGCTGTCCCCTGCTGGCCACTCACCTTGAAGTGGGGGTTGATAGCCTTCAGCTTGTCGTTATTAGCCACAAAGGCCTTGGCCCGGGTGGAGTCCATTACGACCCCGTCAACCTTGTGTGACTGGAGGGCAATGATTAAGTTGTTGACCCGGTCTAGCCCCTTTAGCTTGGCGCCCTTCATCTGCTGCTTGGCCAGGTCGTACTGTTCGGACCCGTTCTGGGCACCGATGACCTTGCCGTCAAAGTCCTTCAGGTTCTTGTACTTTGACTCTTCGGCCTTGTTGATGACAATATCTTGGTTGTCACCATAGTAGACCTTGGAAAAATCAACACTCTTGGCCCGCTCCGGAGTTGGGCTCATGGCGGCGATGACAACATCAACCTTGTGCTTTTCCAGGGCCACCAGGAGGGAGTCAAAGTTCATTACCTTGAACTCGGCCTTGACGCCCAGGTCCTTAGCCAGTTGCTTACCGAGGTCTATGTCGATTCCGACCCGCTTGCTGACGCCGTTTTCCTTAACGGAGAACTCATACGGTGGGTAATCGGCGGCCGTCCCGATGACAATCTTCCCCCGCTTCTTTATTGCGGCGACACTGCTCTGCTGGCTAGCGGCCTGACTCGTGGTGCTGCTAGAGATCGTGGTGTCCGCAAATACACCCGCTGGTGCGAACAGGAAGGGGAGGATAATGGCGATTAACATTAATAATTGCTTGATTTTCTTCATAATCAATACCTTCCTCAAAAATAATCGGTTTAAATATACATCGTTAACGGATATTATGCAATATATTTCGGTAAAATAGTATTTTTATTCATGCATTTGGTGAATACGCCATCGAATATACAAAAAAGGCCAGCAACTGGGTGCCAGCCTCCTAATTTCAAACTATCTACTTGTCTGCCTTACCCTGGGCCACTAAGTAGTGGCGGATGTTGCGCAGGCACTTATTGAACTCGGCCCACTCATCGAAGGTCATGTCGACCGCCGCAACCTGGTAGCGGTCTGGCGGGGTCACACTGGCGACCTCCTTCGTGCCCCTCTTCAGGATTAATTGCTGACCACGGCGTTCGATATCATAATGGCGGCCACAGAGCCAATCTTGCAGGGCTTGGAAAGTATCGGTATTCATTTTCCCACCTCGTTTTCACAGCGTTTGATTTAACTTAATCGTAATTTAACTCTACAATAAAGTTAAGTAATACGAAAGGGGAATCACTTGAATGAAAGCAATGACTAACGAAGCGTTGTTATCAGCAATGAAGAATGACCATGTTGAGATTGATCCGGTAACCAAGGGCGAAGATGTCTACTCGTTTAAGATTGACAACCACCAGTTTGGCCACCTTGACAAGTACGGCAACCTGTATATGGACACCTTTGAAGAAGTAATTTCCCGTCCCCTCAGCCTGGGGAAGAAGACCATCACCCGGTGGATCAACTGGGCCGTGAAGGGCTTCCGAATCAACCGGCGGCGAATCGAAAAGTGGCAGTAAAATTTGAAAAGTTAACTAGTAAAGACGGAGTTGGCAAAATTTTCCTGGCCAACTTCTTTTTATTACTTGTGAAAAAAAGTATAATTAACTGAGGAGGGGATCTGAATGTCATTAATGCAAAATACTTCGGAAATTACTAAAACTGATAAGCAAGTTTACCTAATTACCTTAGTTCGGCAAAGTGCCGACCTGCCAATGTACCTGGACCACATGGTATACGAAACGCCAGCGGCCGGGCACAAGTTCATGGCCAAGTTAGTTAATGCCTTCACCGAGGCCGGCTACCGGCAAAAGCAGGTCAACGAAGACCACTACGAACTGGATAACGGCCTGGACAAGATTTCATTGACCGGGAAGACCCAGGACGTATTCAAAGACTAATTGTTAAAGAAGCTGGTGGAGCACAATCCCCCAGCTTTTTTATTTTGCCCTATCATTACCCCTTCCCTTATAATGGACGTACTAGTCTTTTAAGAGAAGGGGTTACGATATGTCGATTGCAGAGCTTTTTAACCAGGTTGCCGTCATTTTCTTGTTGATGCTGCTCGGTGCCCTCATCCGCAAACTGGGCTTCCTGCACACCCAGTCCATCAATGACCTGACGAACATTACCCTGTACTTTCTATCACCGCTGGTAATCATCAAGGCCTTTGAACAACCCTTTTCGGCACGCCGCTTCAACATCCTCTTGATTCTGATTGTGGGCGTTTTTTTGACCTACTTTGCCTCCATCCTGCTTGCCAAGCTCGTCTTTCACCGGGAAGAAGACCATAACCTTCAGCAAATCGCCATCTACGGAAGTAGTTATTCCAACAACGGTTTCATGGGGGTGCCCCTCGCCCAGGGACTCTTCGGCAGTATTGGTGTTTTTTACGCCGTGGCCTCGATGATTGGCTTCAACGTGATGTCTTGGACCCAGGGGATTGGCATCTTCCAGGGCCAGCACAATCGGGGTAACTGGAGGGCCCAGCTGAAGAAGATCCTGCTGAACCCCAACATTATTGCCATCATCATCGGGCTGGTAATGTTTACGACTTCCCACCGCCTCCCCCACACGGTTGCCAGCTTCATCAACTACGCCAGCCCGGCCTTCACCCCACTATCAATGATTATTATCGGGAGCAACCTGGCAAACCTGAAGCTCAGCAATATCAAATTGCCCCGTGTCCTCTGGGTCAGCCTGGCCCTGCGGAATTTAATCTTCCCCATCATCGGAATCTTCATCCTGGCGGTGCTTAAGATCACCGGTATTCCCCTATATACGACGGTCATCCTCAGCGCCTGCCCGGTCGCCGGCCTGGTGGTCCTCTTCACCCTGCAGGCCGGTGGTGACGCCAAGCCAGCCACCATTCTGATGAGCGTCTCCACAGTCCTCAGCCTATTGACAATTCCTGTCGTATACTGGATCAGTAGTTTCTGGGGGTAATCCAACCAACAACCAAGCCCCGCGCACTCGCTAAGGAATGCACGGGGCTTGGTTGTTCTTGGTATTGAAGGCTAACTTGATTAGAGCTGGTAAATTAGTTCCTATTTACATCTACATCATAACTGAAAAAAATATATTTTTACGTCTGTTAGGGTCATTGAATTTATTCACCGACTTAATAACTACCTATAAAGAATTAATCTTAAAGGCAATTGTCTTGGCAAGTCGCTCGTGCCCTGCCGCGTTCGGGTGCAGGCCTTCCAGTGAAAGATTTGGAAACAGGTATGGGTTATAATTACCGGCATTAAATATATCTAAGACCGGAATGGCAAAGTAGCTGCCAACCGCTTTAACTGCATTTACGTAGTCAACAAATGTGTTTCCCAATTGGTTCTTACGAAGGTTGCCGTCATCGTCATAAAGCCGCCACTCAGCATGATTAGACTTGGCTGGGGTTATCAGTAGGAACTTGACTTGCGGATTTTGCTTAGCCAGGTTCGTGATCATGTACTTAAGGGCCCCACAAAAGGTAGTGACCTTGTCAACGGGATCTTTAACGGTGCCAATCAGTCGGTTTGCAGCGAAGTCGTTGGTCCCACCAAAGATGGTAATTACTGCCTGATTTTTTACGTCCCTAATCTGGTCGCCGATAAAATCGCGGTCATCTTCACCCTTGGCAATTGTTGCTCCGCCAATACCGGTATTACGCGGCGTCGTTCCCAAGTACTTAGCCATTCGGGAAACATAACTTGGAATGTCCGGTCGCGCGGCCGCCCCGTGAGTGAAACTGTCACCAATACAGGTGATTGGCTTATCCATGTACGGGAAAACTGCATTCCGAATTATTCCTAAATCGTGTTCATTCATCATTGATCACTCTTCTTTCGATAGCTAATGGTGTTATCCGTAAGCACACCATAACGACACGTCTATAAATTGTCAGCAGGACCTCCTATACTGAAATCATCAGTAAGGAGGTCT
>NZ_CANCWN010000040.1:0-12972 GCF_947381485.1 Limosilactobacillus avium
GAACGCAAGAGTCGCCTTACTATCGTTAAACGGCTTGATGGACGAGATAGCACTTCAATGACTAAGGCTATCCTTGAGTTAGCTAATCAATTAGGAACTAATCTCAAGACACTGACGGTTGATCACGGGAAAGAGTTCGCCAACTACCAATCAATTGAGAAAAATACCGGCGTGCCGTTGTACTTTGCACATGCTTATTCTCCGCATGAACGTGGTAGTAATGAGAAATGACGAAAATAAAAGTTGACTTTTCGAATTTCCATGTTATCCTAAAACTAATCTAATTTTAATAATTTTCTAATTTTAAGGAGAAAAAGAATGACTCATCAATCAGCACAACAATCATTAATTGTCATTAGCGTCATTATCATTATGTGATTTGGGCGCTAATTCTTGTTGCCCAGATTATCAGTTAGATCTGGGCAGTGATGATGACCATCCTTTTAACGGTCAACAGCTGTCAAAGCTGTTGACCGTTTTCTTTTTCACTAATTACTCTGGGAAATCATTTATTGAGGTGATATAGATGGGAACACTGAACTTTTCTTTTGATGCCGATAAACTTCAAAAACGAAGCGATGAGATTACTAAGGGTGTTGACCGCGCACCTGGTCGAAGCCTCTTGTATGCCACTGGTCGAATTAAGCGACCTGAAGACATGGATAAACCATTCATCGCGGTTTGTAACTCCTATATTGAAATCGTCCCGGGGCATGTTCATCTACGTGAATTAGCAGATATCGCTAAGGAAGAAATTCGTAAAGCCGGCGGGGTGCCATTCGAGTTTAATACGATTGGTGTTGATGATGGGATTGCGATGGGCCACATTGGAATGCGTTACTCGCTCCCGAGTCGTGAACTGATTGCGGACTCCGCCGAAACGGTGATTAATGCGCATTGGTTTGATGGAGTATTGTTTATGCCAAATTGTGACAAAATCACGCCGGGGATGCTGATGGCAGCAGCCCGGACCAACGTTCCCGCAGTATTTGTTTCTGGGGGCCCGATGAAAGCAGGACTTGATCCTAATGGGAAGGCGATCACTTTATCAAATATGTTTGAAGCGGTAGGAGCCTTTAAAGATGGCAAGATTTCCAAGGCTGATTTTCTGGAGATGGAACAAAACGCGTGCCCAACATGTGGGTCGTGTGCTGGTATGTTTACCGCCAACTCGATGAACTGCCTGATGGAGGCAATGGGAATGGCCTTGCCATTTAATGGGACGGCACTAGCCGTGTCTGAACAGCGAAAGGAACTGGTCCGTCAGGCTGCAAGGCGGGTTGTTGAGGTCGTTAAGCAGAACCTAAAGCCGCGTGATGTCATGACCAAGGAGGCCTTTGATGATATTTATGCCGCCGATATGGCAATGGGTGGTTCTACAAACACAGTTCTCCATGGTTTAGCGATTGCCCATGAGGCCGGAGTTGATTATACCGAGAAGGATATTAACAAGATTGCCGAACGAACACCGCATATCGCCAAAATTGCCCCATCCTCCCACTGGACGATGGAGGACGTTCATAATGCTGGTGGGATGCCAGCAATTATGAATGAATTGATTGAGATGGGAGGAGAGGTTTTCCATCCAGATCGACCAACGGTAACTGGCAAAACGATTCGAGAAAATGTAGCTGGCCACTATTCAAAAAATGAGGAAGTTATTCGACCAGTTGCCAAGGCGTATTCGCCAGTGGGTGGTTTGTCAGTATTGTACGGTAATATTGCTAAAAAAGGTTCGGTTATCAAAGCTGCCGGGGTTGATCCTGATATTAAGGAATTTACCGGGAAAGCAGTTTGCTTTGACTCACACGATGCTGCCGTTAAGGGGATTGATGACGGTACCGTTAAGAAAGGAGATGTAGTTGTCATTCGGTATGAGGGACCTAAGGGAGGTCCAGGAATGCCTGAAATGTTGAATCCAACTTCCGACATTATTGGTCGGGGCTTGGAAAAAGACGTAGCACTGATCACAGATGGTCGATTCTCAGGAGCTACTCACGGTATCTGTATCGGTCACGTTTCGCCAGAGGCCGCTTCTGGAGGCGAGATCGCGCTTGTTAGAAATGGTGACCGCATTCATATTGATTTGACTAAGCGGACGGTTGATTTGCTGGTATCGGAGGAAGAACTTGATAGACGGCGGCAGTCACTGCCACCATTCCAGCCAAAGGTTAAGCACGGTTATCTGGCCCGGTACCAGGCACTAGTCACCTCGGCTGATACTGGAGGCGTGATGGTTGGCTATGAACAATTATCTAAGGTTGCTAATGAATTAAAGTAAGAAAAGGGGTGTAGACCATGACGGATGTGCAGACAAGCGATCCAGTTGCTGACCAAATTATCAAAGCCTTGCAAGATGTAATTGATCCAGAGCTGGGGATTGATCTGGTTAACCTTGGTTTGATCTATGGTGTTGATATGACCGCTGAGGGGGTAGTTACGGTCCGGATGACCCTGACAACGATGGGCTGCCCCATCACAGACGTGCTGCAACAGATGATTGATTCAGCACTACGCAAGGTAGAAGGTGTTAAGAAGGTTCAAATCGAGGTTGTATGGGAACCAGCCTGGACACCAGATCGCATGAGTAGGTTTGCCAAGATTGCGCTTGGCTACCACGGTTAATAGCATAAAGGAGGAAAAAGAGATGAAGAAGGTTGTTTCATTTGGAAGGTGGTTAAGCAAATGGTTCACACTTTTTGTGGTTTTATGGGCAGTGTTTAACTACTTTGTACCAAGCTTTTCAGCACCAGTTGTTGCAAATACTAAGTATTTATTAGGAGTAATTCTTTTTGGAATGGGGCTAACCCTGACAGGTCAAGACTTCAAACGGATCGTTGAAAAACCTATTCCAGTTCTGATGGGGACGGTTGCCCACTACGTCATCATGCCGGGTCTAGCCTGGCTGCTATGTTTGGTATTTCAGTTGAAAGGCGCAACGGCCGCCGGGGTTATCTTAGTAGGATCTTGTCCTAGTGGGACCTCTTCAAGTGTTATGGCCTACTTGGCCGGCGGGGATGTTGCCTTGGATGTTTCAATTGAGGCCTTATCAACGTTGTTAGCCCCGGTAATGTTGCCAACAATCCTATACTTATTTGCTGGCCAGTACGTTAAGGTACCAACGCAGAGTTTATTTATGAGTACGCTTGAAATTGTGGTTCTCCCTATCGTTCTTGGGGTAGTAGTTCATACCTTCTTTGGTAAACGACTGGCGACAGTTTTGGACTTCCTACCAATCGTTTCCCAGCTTGCAATCCTTGCCATCATTGGGGCCGTGGTTTCAGCTAATCATGCCAACCTATTTACGGCGGCCACAGCAGTTGTTATCCCGGTAGTTATGTTGCATAATCTGTTGGGTTATACTTTGGGTTACTTATTCTCACGGGTGCTCCGATTACATCAACCGCAACAAAAGGCCCTTACTTTTGAGGTTGGGATGCAGGATTCTAGCCTAGGGGCAACGCTAGCCTTGACTTACTTCTCGCCAGCTGCTGCCATCGCTTCGACCCTCTTCAGTATCTGGCACAATATCTCAGGATCTGTTCTTTCGTCTTGGTGGAAGAATCATACTGCCGAGAGTCTGGAGGAAATGGTTCAGAATTACGAAAATCAAAATGCCCAAAAGGCGACGAATTAGTAACAAGGCAAAGACAGGTTACGGTATCACCGAAAAAGTTAAATAGTAAATCAAATAAGGCCACGACACGGAAAAATGTCGTGGCCTTATTATCTTACTCAGTTTCAATCTTGATAAGCGCTCGTCAGGTGTTATCTTTGACGGAGAAGGCGATCTAAGATGTCGAGGCTGAGCTTTAAGAAGAGGCAGAGGTTCGCCAGAAGAACTGGTTAAAGATGTGCCAATGGATGACGGCGAGGGAGAAGTGGCAGAGGTTGTACACGACCACAAGAAAGATATAGAAGAGGTTGGCCCGGAGGATGTCCTTAGACCAACGGTGATGGATAATATAGTTCCAGCATCGCCGGAAGTAGTTTAAAAGATTTGCCATTAGTCCGCACCTCCTGTTATAGATTGGCAACTAGTACGGCGACAATAAAGAAGACGAGAGCAGTTAAATAAGAGATTTTTAGGTTTTCTCCTCCTCTTTTTTACTTTTTCATCATAGCAAACTTACACGTTTAATTTACTATTCATTATTTCACGTTGCTTTTTTGTTTTTTTTCGTTAAATAAGATACGTTTTTACCATTTATACAATTAAAACTTATACAATTAAAACGACTATTTTTACAGTTTATCATTAGGGGCTGTTTGTGATAAATTGTCTCTAAAGAATATTGATACAGCTAATTAGGAGCATTATTATGTCTGGATTTGCAAAAATGACTAGATAATAAAAAAGAGCATCTTTTCAGATGCCCCGCCGGCTCGGATAAGTAATCAGCTGATCCAATTTGCACACCAGCATTCTTGTGTTTGTAAATTCATTATAACTGAAATAAGCATATGATACAATAATAAAGCACATCAGAGTGTCTTAATCACACACTCAATTGTGCGGGAAGGAGGTTCTTCCCAATGCATTATTGCATTCTTGTGTTTGTATTGTTGCCGCTCTCAAAGAAGCAACTGAAAAAACTGATTAAGCTTCTTGTTAAGCTGTTGAAGCACCTGCTTTAGCACTTCAGCAGAATAAACCAGCGTCTGTCGCGTGCGGCAGGCGTTTTTAATTAATAAGTTAATATGTGTAGAAATGTGTATTATTTTTTTACTTTACTTTGGACTGTATAAAAGTCTTTCATTTCTAGTGCTTGTATTATCTTTTGTAATCGATTTTGGTCTTCTTTGTTTAGTTGATTAATACGAGATTGTACCATGTCGCTTATTAATTGCTTGGTATTCTCTGCTATACCCAGATTAATTAATGCAGCAACTTGATTGGTAATATGATTATCAACTCGTAAATTACGTATGAATGTTACTGATTGAGTCTGGGGCACGATTTCATCACGAGTAACTTGATTCTTTGCTTGTATACTAACTTTGTCTGATAACTTTTTATTATGTTGAAGTAGTGACATTATGCTTTTACTCCTAGTCGTTCGAGGATTTCTTTAGCAACGTTTATGTACGCTTGATGAGTCCTCTTATCCCAAATATCGTTTTTACCATCGGTGATTCCAGTTATATCCATTCTTTTAACGCGTTCCATAGTCATAATATGGTTACTAAAAATATTTTCTTGTCCAAATTCTTGAATAGCGGAATTTAAGATTTCGGTATCAACTTGTGCGTTTCTTTTGGAAAGTACAGGGAGGATACCAAGAATGTCAACATTTGAATGAAACTCGTCAATTAGGTTTGACTGGAGATATTTGACTAAAACTTGGGCTCCATCAAGTGCACGTTCTTGAGTTTGTAAAACAATAACTAGTTGATCACAAGCATAGAAGGCTGAGTCATTAGCTAATCCAAATGTTGGTGGAACATCGATAAAAATAAAGTCATACTTATTTTGTAAGTCAGTTTTTATCTTATTAGCTAAATACTGGACCCGATCCATTTCATTATTAAACATATTCTCAAGGAAACGTGAGTAAAGGAAGAAATCTGAAGCGTTAGGAACCAAATCAAGATTATCAATAATTGGAATAGTTATTTTTGAGAGATCAATATTGTTTTTAATTGCTGTCATTAATGAGGTCTTAATTGAGATAACACCAGAATTTTGTGTGGACTTTGTTTTAATGAAAAGCGAAGTCAAATTAGCTTGAGGGTCAAAATCAATTGTTAAACATTTGTATCCCATTTTAGCGAGATTATAGCTGACTAATGCGGTAGTAGAACTCTTACCTACCCCACCTTTTTGATTGCAAAAAGACATTACACAAGTATCCATTTTTGGGTCCTCCTAGCTCTTAATCTCAGTATTATCATACCTTTTATCAATAAACTCTTCAACCATATATGTGTATATAAATATATATGTATATGTACATATATACGTGTTTTAAAAACTATTGTATTAATCGTCAATATGTGTGATGATAAGTACAGTTAATAAAATAATTTAAGAGTAAAAGAAAAAGCCCGCTGAAGTACGCCAATACTTCAACGAGCTACCGATTAAAGCTAGTCACATTAGCTAATCGGGGTTGTCATTTCATTTACATATAAAGTATACGTGGAATGGCTTATAAATTCAAGCAATTGAAATTGGAATTTAGCCCGAAAACTAAGTGCATAGCCTTAATTGGTTATGTACTTTTTCTTTTGGTTCACGACCGGTAAACTCAAAAGCAGTGACTCTGCACCGTGGTAGTATCCCGAAAGCGTCCGTGGGACTGGAGACGCGCCAGACCCGTAGTTAACATCATAGGTATGCTAAACCTTGTCCTTATCGCACAGGACTAAAGACGTGGCTGGAAGTCTTGGAAATGCTAAAGACTGTCCTTATATTGAATGTGAGTCTAATGGTTTCTCATAATAATACCTTTCTAATTCAAAGGTTGATGACAGAAAAGAACCCCCCGACTAACTGGGTTAGTGAGTAAATATAAGGAGCAAGGGCAAGATGCGCTTAAATAGTCTTTCAAGTGATTAACTGCTGAGTTAAGTAGCTATTAGTTAGTTAATTGAGCAGTAATCACTTTTTCGCTGTTTCGAATCATATTCATTAACAACGATTAGCCACGATTAGGCTGTTAATGAATGAACCTGACGGTTGGCTGTTCCTTGGGTGTTAAGCTGGAGTCTGTCCTTTTTTATTTAGCTTTTGTGTTTATTGCTGTTTGTTTATTTTATTTGCCTAATCGAAAATAAGCGTTAAAGTGCTACGGTTGTCTTAATCGGCGTAATATCAAGCGTATATCCGACAATCTTCCGACCTTCTTGCTGAATTGAAACTATTGATATCGAAATCTTTTGCTACTTCTAGCATATAATTGTTGTTGCTATTTATGGCTTAATACGTTTATACTTAACGAGTAAGCAATTTAATGTTTACTAATTGAATAATCAGAGTAAAGAAAAAGCCCGTTAAAGTATTGGCGTACTTTAACGAGCTACCGATTAACTAGACCAAGTAGTTAAACCGGGGTTGTCTATTTCTTTAATACAATTATTGTAGAGGAAATAGATAGATATTTCAAGATATAACACTACAAAACTATCACTGAAATTAAACCCTAAAAGTAACGAGAGCCGACTAGTTAATCGCTAGTTGGTTTTTCTTTTGGGTCGCACCCGGTAAACTCGCCAGCAGCAGCTCTGCATCGTAGTCGCATCTCGAAATCGCTCGTGATTCCTTGGACGTGTAGGAATTGTAGTTAACAACCATGGGAACGCCAATCCCAGTGCTTATCACACGGCACTAAAAGAGTGGCCGGAAGCTTCGAAAATGCTACGGACAACCCTTCTATTACCGCGAGTTTTAACGTGTTTATCGCCGAAAATCGCAATTGTAAGACGATGATTAGAAACAAAAAACCGCCCGCCTAACAGGGATATAGAGAGGAATAGCAAGGGGCAAGGGCGGAGTGCGCTTAAACTGTCTGCTAGAGTGTTAATAGTGAGTTGATAATGTTCTATTGTCAATTGACCATTAATACTCTGGGGTTGACTGAGAGAGCATTGCTCTCTTGATACTTTAGCCACAGACAGGCTAGGTATCGAGAGAGCAAGCTGGAGCAAGTTTCTTGCAGAAGCTTGCTCTTCCTTTAGTGAAAGTTAAGGATGGGTGGGTATGGTACTAGACCTGTTTTGTATTAGATGTAGTATCTGTCTCTATGATTAATGTTTAAGTAGCTTTATTTGCTAGGTTTATGACTGTTGTTGCAGTTTTTGGTCGAAAATTAGTGTGTATATTGTGCATGTATTACGTTTTATTTTGATGCAGTGTAGTACTGATTATTAATATTCAATGTCATCTTCGACTTGTTGTTTAAGTGATTGTTTGACTTGCTGGTCAACCTTTTGTAGTTGTTCGCTATTGGCGGACAGGATAGCTTTTTTTAGTTTAACGGCAGGGTCGTTTTGTAATTGTTTCTCTTTGAGATGGTCAATTGGCTTGTCTGAGGCTGTGATGCTTGATGGATCTAGTTCTCGGCTTTGTAGATTTTTAGGTGACTGATCACCGTTAGGAGCTATTAGGATTTTGACAACATGGTCAATGAACTTGGTAGCTTCGGTTTTGACTTTTTGTAGGACTTCGGTAACGGTGTCCATCAGGTATTTAAGTGGCTGGCGTAAATGTTGCTGTCGTCCGGTGTTGGTAATAACCGCTTGAGCTTTTTCATTTGGCTTTAGTAATGATGAGTCAACTTTGTGTTCAGGGGCATTTTCGGCAATGGTATCGACTAATTGGTTTTTGTAGTCGTTAATTTGGTTTTGTACGGTTGTATTTTCATTCTGGAGTTGCTGATTCTGGGTGGTTAATTGTTGGTTGGTAGTTGATAATTCAGTCTTGGTAGTACGGGCAGTAGTTATCTCTTGGTTTAGGTTATCAAGTTCATCTTGATAGTCTTGTTTATCTGTTTTCCAATTATCTCGCTCTTCTTGACGCCAGGAATCTAATTCCTGTTCCATTTGGGTTACATTAGCTTCGGTTACTGTAATTGGTTGATCGTTATTATCGAGTAAGTCGTTTTGGTCAATTTCTTGTTGAGCGGCTTTGATACGCTGGAGCTTGCGCTGCTTAATCTGTTCGTCAGCGTCATTAATCTGGTTTTGCAGGGTTCGTAATTGCTGCCGTTGATGAGTTAATTGTTGGTCCAATTGCTTTTGTTGATTTTCGGCGGCTGTTTGCTTTTCTTGGGCTGCGTCGGCGTCCTGTTCGGCTTGCTGTTTATCCTTCTGAGAGTCTTTAGCAGCCTTTGTAATACCGTTTGCCATTTCTAGGGGTGAAAGGTCGTTACCGTCTTTATCGACCGCCTGGTGGCCTGTGGTGGCTTTGTAGATGCCCTTTAGGTTCTGAGTGACGGTCGCTACTTGTGATTGAACATCGTTATTTTGATTAGTTAAGTTATCAGCTTGGTCTTGTAATGACTTAACTGTTTTTTGATGTTTTGCGATTTCTTGATGTTGGGCTTTTAACTGTTCCATGGAAAGCCCAGTTTGTACGGTCTTATCTTCCTTGGTTTTGCGCTCAAAATCGAGGATTTTTTTATTTTGCGGCACTTTGTAAGTCTTGTGTAGTTCATCTTCGAGGCATTTTAGGGCGAATTGGTCCATGTTAGCCCTAAACCATTTTGTAGCGTCACGTCCAGAACAGTATTTACCTGTAACGGCGTGATGGAGACTTACTAAGGCCTGATTGAGTGAATTAGTCACGTGAGCGGCTCGCTTTTTACCGCCTCTAGTCATGCCAAAGGTAGCTAACTCATAATGAATGTGAGAGATACCCATTTCATCGTTATTGGTGGCGTAGCGTCCTCGATGTAAATAATCGCCAACATTAACTCGTGGTTTATTTTTAAATGACCAGCCGACATTATTGTTAGTAGCATAAATTAAGGCCCGATTAAAGCAATCATAAAACTGCTTGGCAACCGCAATATTTTCTGGAATTGGTTGGTTATTTTGGCCTTTTAATTTGAAAACTAAGTGTGTAGTACCGTCCGGCAACTTTTCTTCCTGATAGGAAGCCTTAGGACAGAATTGTTGCATCAATTTGCTTTGAACTTCCATATTGCCGATGGTCAATACAGCGGTCGCTTTCTTTTTCCGTTTGAGGTAATTTTTAACACTGCCGTATTGCCGTTCTGCGTGGCCCTTTTCTCGTTGGTGTTTATCGTGTTCCTCAACATAGTCTTTAAAATGTTCATCGTTCCATTGGTCGATTGCTGCTCGTGTTTTCGGAGATTTATCATATTGATTAAATTGAGTTTCGCTGAACACAATATCTTGGTTAGTGTGATTAATCTTTTCATCATGTTCAACGTGCTTTTGAATGCCAGAATAACCGTTCTTATCCTTGGTTTGTAAGTCAGTTGTTACCGTGCATTTAATCGACATATTATCATCACCCATATCGTAGTTTTGCTACCATCATTGTAACATATTCGGTAATAAGTAAAGTGGTTAACTTATCCAATTTACTAGCTCCCTAGTCAAAATGGAGTAACCCCATTTTGTCGGTCGCTCTTCCGAGGGAATTAGGAACACATTTCCTAATAACTATTTATTTACTTTTTGAGATTACATTCAAAAAGTAAATGTTACCTTTTTCATTAAAAGGTAACGCCAAAATAAAAAATTCCCAATGCCTTTTGGCAAAGGGAATTTTTTACAATCCAGCTTTAACATTTAGTTAATCTGGATTGTTCCCATTGGGAAATTCATTATCATGTAATGGATTCTTTCCCAATGGTTTTGCGTGACTTTGTTCCTGCTGCTCTTGTTTTATTTTAGCCACAAATGCAGTCACAAAATCATGCAAATCTTTTTTCGCAAATGGCTTTTGATCATCACCAATTTGCGAATTAATAATGCTGTTTAAGCGTTGCATTAAGTCATCATTATTGCTGGCCGAAGTTAGCATAGCTTCGGCCAATTCCGCTTTCCATTTTAGTTCGTTTAAGGCTAAAACATCAGCGTTATGTTTCATCTGGAGCTTCTTATACTCCATATCTTCAGGAACAGTACGACCACTCAGTTTTTTGGCTTTAAGTTCTTGCCAACGGGCAATTGATTTAGGGGACATCATGATAAAAACTTCTTTCTATTAAGTAATTAGATTAACTATTATGAGAAGTTAACAGTCAATCTCTTGCCCAAAGCGTTAGCAATTTTGGTTAAAGTATCAATACTGGTGTTAGCGCCGCTTTCAATTCGTGCAATTGTTGATTGAGGAACATCAGAAACAGTAGCTAGATCTCGTTGAGAAAGGCCTGATTCTTTTCTAACCTTAGTTAATGCAATGGCACTCTCTAACTTAGTTGTTTCGTTTTCAAATTCCTTTTTAAATGCCGGATCCTTTAATTGTTCATTTAAGTAGTCTTTAAAATTAATGTTGCTCATAATTATTGCTCCTTTTGGTTGGCAAAGTATTCGTCACGTAATTTCTTAGCATGATTAATTTCTCGTGGCGGTGTTTTCTGGGTTTTCTTAGTAAAGCCATGGGTAATAACGTAGTGAACGCCATCAACGTGAAAATAAAGGCCACGTTGTTGATTATTACTAACCCGAGAGCGAATTTCATAGAGGTTCTTCTCCAGTGGCTTAACCCAGTTATGTTGAATTCCAGCACTAAGTCCATAAGTTGCGACCATGTTAATCCGTGCTAATAACTTTGCTTTAGCTTTAACGTCAAGACTATCTAAATATTCTGCAAATTCAGTATGGCCATTAGGGCGAGTATAAAATTCAAATTCTAAATCTTCCATGCCCTAATGATAGCATATATTGTATCAATTATCAATATATGCTATCTAGAACAACTACCGTGCTTCGCTTGCTGGACTCGTTAATCAGAACGGTTTATGACTAAACCTAACCTGATTAACGAGTGAATTTTTTTTGGGGGGGAGTGCTTAATCGAACTTAACTTCATCGAGCATTTGTTCTCGGCTGACTTGATCCAGACCTAAATATTTTAAGGTCATGGCTTCTGAGGAATGATTAAGCAGCGACATCACTAAACCGATATTGTAATGAGTTTGTGTGTAGACCCGGTAAGCCCCAGTTTTTCTCATTGTGTGAGTACCGAGGTAGTTAATCCCAAGTAAATCGCCAGTTTTAGCCATGATTTTGTAAAACTGTTTTTCAGTGATGTGCCGATCGGGGTGTTTAGTCGATGGAAAAAGCCAATCTGAGTGGAGATTTTGTTGGTTTAGCCACTGAAAATAGTCTTTTAGGTCTTGTTTAACTGGTTTTAGGTACAAAGTATTGGGTTTTCCGGTCTTTTTATCCCGAATATAAGCATTTTTAGCGATAGTCCCATCGTTATTGAAGATTTCATTGCGTCTGAGAGCTAATAAATCGGACACTCGGAGTAACGTTGCCTTGCCAACCTGGAAAATTGTGTAATTCCGGCGTCCTTCACGAAAATTATGGAGTAAAGTATCTTCAACTTCGTGGAGGACGTTGGTATCTTTGATGGGTAATACAAGCTGTTTCATAGTAATTTTTGCTCCTTATTTAGGGGCTACTTTTTGTATATATAAATTAAAAGCCCCTATATTCTGATTGTAGAATACAGGGGCTTGACATAGCAACATTCTTTAGGGGTTATTTATTAAAAATAGACCCTACTTTAAAAACAATGAAAATTAATCTTTACTTTTTAGTTTCCCATTCGTTGTTATATATGGGAGGAATAAAGTGAATAATACAAAATTCATTTAAAAGGCAGATTGTAAAATTTAAGTTGAACATTTTAGTGGACAGAAAAACCCATAAAGGTCTTTAATGGTGTCGTCACAACATTCCATTAGAAAGAAGGACCTTTATGGGCACCACTATTTTATCATTTGAAGACCGCATTGTCATCGAAACGCTTCGTCATGAAAAGCGATCTCTTCGATATATCGCTGATTACTTGGGCTTTAGTAAGACTACTATCTTTAATGAAATTCACCGGTTAAAGGGTGAATACCATGCGACTAGTGCGCAAGCCGACCACGAAACTAAACTTAGTTATCGTGGCCGGAAATGCTCATTAACGGTTAACCTCAAACGACTAATCGAAGAAAAGATCAAGGTCCAAAAATGGTCAATTGAACAAGTAGCCCATGTGGTTATGATCGCCTATAAGACTATCTATAACTGGGTTGATCAAGGCCTCTTAGAGATTAGCTTAACTGACTTACCAGATCATGGTATTCGCCGTAAGCGGGCTAAAGAAACTCGTGGTACTTTTAGTCATGGTCGTTCGATTGAAGATCGTCCAGCTGAAGCTTCTGATCGTAATATTGCAGGTCATTTTGAAGCTGATACGGTTTTATCTGGTAAGCGCAAAGGTCAAGCAGTAGCTACGTTTGTCGAACGCAAGAGTCGCCTTACTATCGTTAAACG
>NZ_CANCWN010000041.1:0-12796 GCF_947381485.1 Limosilactobacillus avium
ACGTACTATTTCCTCATAATACACGTACTATTTCCTCATAATACACGTACTATTTCCTCATAAAGAATACTCAATCCATTGATGTATAAGCGTTCTTAAGCCCTTTAATGTATATAAATGTAATATCAATGTATAGCTTGAATGTATGACTTTAAACAAAATCAAAATAAAAAAGTACAGCAATAGAGAAAATTACTGTACTAAATATAATCTACAAATCAGGACCATCATCAACAAATCCTTTTTGTTTCTTATGTAATTGACGCATCTTTTCATTAATTAGGGAATTGGTACGTTGTTGCTGACGTCGTTGACGTTGCTTTTGTTGATACAACTCCTCCTGTTTAACCCGCTTCAATTGTTCTTGAGCTTGCCGAATCTTCTTTAATTCATACTCAGTCTGCGAGTTAGCGTATTCCCATGGAGTTACCTTATTGCTCTTGAGTAAGAGCGTAATATTTTGAGTTTCATTATCAATATCAATATGAATCATTTTTGTGTCTCCTTATCTAAGTAATCATTAAATACTATTACACCAAAGCTAGTAGCCAATAACATTAAAACTTTCCACAATCCTGGGGTGGCTAATGTAGCTCCCAAAATGATAGAAAATTCAATAATCCAAAGATTGATTGATTTTCTTAATGATTTAATAATTTCAATGTTTTGCCGAGTTGCATCTTCTACCTCGTTAGCAAGTACTTGAACGTCTGCACGTGATTGACTAGCTTGCGAAAGTGCCGTCTGCAACTCAGCCTGTAGTTTTTGTTGAATTGCGTCGGTGAGAAAGGAATCCAAAGGTTTACCAATAATTCCCTCAAATTCACGAGCTACTGATTCAGTTACTTTTTGAGTAGTTACATAAAATCCGTTATTAATTACACGCTTAAGCCAACTCGAATTTGTATTAATAGCTTGAGTGCTCTGATTAAGTGTTTCACCAATCTGCTTAAAATCAGCGTTCATTGCGTCATTTTGCTTGGCGATATCAGACATACTACGCGTCGAATTATCCATTCTTTTTTGAAGTGCATCAATTCGCTGATTGGCACCTTTAAGATTATCTTTTAGCCCTTCGTTATAAACGATATCACGGGTATCAGTAGCACTATTAAGGAGCTTAGAAGTCTGGGCCTGCATCTTTGCTTCCAGATGATTTTGCATTTTGCTGCTTTGAGCGGAGAAGTTGTTCTGCACGGCTTCTAAGTCTTTCTTGGTCGATAATTGACTGAGCGTGCTTTGCGTTGGACTGTCGGCGATGAGCTTGTCCAACTTTTCGCTGAGCTTGTTGTTGCTGACGCTGTTCTTCAGCTTTGGCGGCTGCAAGCTGCCGAAGGTTGAGCTGGTTGAGTTCACGTTGGTGGTTAATTTGGGCTCTTGCTTCGGCTGCTCGTGTTTTGATTTTGGACAATTGTTCTCGTTCTTCTTGTTTTCCGACATTATTATCAGCTTCCTTTCTTTGATGGTGAGGTATTAGAACGTGTTGTGCCTCTTTTTGCATAGCTAATTGTTTTTTCCAATAAAGCGTTAGATTTTCTTTGGTGTAGCTTTGTCCAAGTCCCCTTGTAGTTAGTACTTGCCCAGATTTTTTATCAATTCGTTGATAGAAATCACGGGCACTTATTTTTTTAAGGCCTTTTGCGGTTTTAATAGAACCGTGATAAGTCCAACTTTTACCGTGTTGACGTTCAGTGACGGTTACACCAAATTGGGATAGTTTAGCTAAGAAGTCTTTGACGTTATCAACTTCCGTTTTTACCATATCAATGGTTTTCTTCAATTGCTCTTGCCATTTTGAGCGATTGGGTAAATTGTTTAAATCCTTACGTTCTATAGTTTTGTCGAATGGATTTTTCCATTGGCGACCGGTAACCCGCTCAAAATTACTATTCAAGTAATCATTGAGATTTCTTCTCATCTTGAAAACGCTGAAGCGACTAGTTGCAATCGTCTTTCCGCTAGTTTTCACGGCGCCAATTAGTAAATGAACGTGCAATCGGCCACCATTTCCGTCACATTGGACAGCTGAAACGCTCTGAGCGTCACCGAAATACTTTTTAGCGTATCCTTGTACAAGTTGGAGCGCCTGAGAGGCTTGCTCATCTAAATTAGATGTATCGAATTCATCATTAGAAAAAGAGATGATGATTGATTGACATTGAGTCTTACGTTTTGGGTTAAAGGCACGTTTCAGCGATTGATGGAATTGCTTTTCAAGATAAACACCACTTTGACTAACCGTAAGTGTCCCATCTGGATTATGTATCATTTTGATATTGGTTCCTGAACAGGCCAGAACTCGATGATTCGTTTTGCCATTATTATGTGGTGACTGATTAAAGATGTAAGTCAGACGGTTATAACTAGAACGACACGAGTTAGACATTAGGACTGCCATGGATAACACATCCTTCGCTCAACCAATGTTTTACTTCGTCAACTAATTGTCTCAATTGGTTGTTGTTTGTAGCGATTGCCTGCAACTGTTGCATTACCCAATTCCATGTATCAACATCTTCAGGGTCAGCCTGAGCAGCAGCATTGAGAACATGAGCAACTTGATTAACATTATTGGTAATATTACTGGAGTTCCACATCAGTGAATCTAACTTTGCTGATAAATCAGTATATTGATTTACAGCTTGAGTAAGAGCTTCTTGCGTGGTGCCATCAGTTAGCTTTTTGTCACTAATTAGTTGTCGAATCGCATCGGAATTATTTTCAGCATGCAAAATTTGCTTCACGCTATCAAACTGTTTTAGTTGGTCATCGGTTAATCGAACTTGAACCAAGTTTCGTTTTACTTTAGGCATAGAGCAATTACCTCCTCATGATAAAATTTGTGGCCAAATTTTATGCGATTTTCAACCTAGACCAATGGTCTGAATCGGTTGACAAAATCGCTATATTCAGCGGATTCAAAGCATCATATCGAACTAGACCAATTAGGTCTATACCGATATGATACCACATTATTTTGAATCTGCAAGTAGTTAAATTCGTATGTCGTACATACGGATTACAACTTGGAGGGGTGCCTTTTATGGCTCCCCTTCACCCCAGCGAAGTAGGCAAAATTTCATTCAAATCAAAGTATTTGAGATTCATTTTGCCTGTACTTTGGAGGTAGACCAAAGTACCAAAATCTACCAGACTTGTTTCGGCAATCTGGACAACCGACTTCATTTTTCTCTGGCGAAAACGAAGCAAACAGCCACTAACTTGTTTGGTCAAGTTAGCAACCCAATTACTTCTTATAGAAGTAATACAAGACAATACTACCGCCTCCCTTTGGTCGTTGGCGGACCTCATCTCAGATTCAAAGCTGAAGCTTTGAACCTTCCATTTCGGTGATAAAAAAAGGTCCGCCGTTAAGCGAACCATGATAGCTAACTAATCAATAAAGGTTTTAAATCTTTCACTTCCACCCAAGCTAAGCTCTTTTCAGGATTCTTAGGAGGGTTCTTTTGCAAGTAAAGCAAAAGTAAATTGTATTCTTGAATCATATCGTCAGCACCATCAAACAGTAAGGACAAACGATGAAAAGCATTCTCAAACTTCTGATTATTCATTCACAGAATTCTCCTTTCCCTTATGTTTCATTTCCTTATTCAATTCCTTATGACACTCAACCAGAGCATCACCAATCATTTCTTGACGTTCCACAATATTTAAACTTAAATCGAAATCATCCATTTTTAAGAACCTCCTTAAAATACCAACCAGCTACGAAATTAACCTTGCTTTGTTTTGCTTTAACACGCCGAATACCTTTCTTAAGACTGGCTACTGACGTTCCATACATTGAACAAAATCGATTGATTTCCCTATTTAAATCACCTTGGAGTACACCAAGAGCCAAATCATAGATGTAATGCTGATGGCAATACTTCCGATATTCGTCTAAGTACTTATCACGGTCTTTAAGGGTGTATAGACTACGTTTAATAACCGGTTGTTCGACTAGCGTACGCATGAATAAATTAAAATTACTTGTATTAGTTCGCATGGGAACCATTTTAACCAGCTTCCCGCCTAATTCTTTAACCTGGTCATGCTCTTCCTTGTTGTCAAAAGGGAGAGTGGTGAAGTAGCAATTATTACTGTCTTGAATTAATTGAACTGGTTTGTAAGAAAAATCATAGCCTAGGCTAACATTTGTCACCTGTTCCACTTGTTCTTGCGAGCCGTAGTGGTTTTGCAGGCGAAATTTCATTTCAGTCAGATTAGATAGACGCCAAGACTTGTTCTTGATGAAGATAACGTTGTCATGTACCCATTTAAACAAGTCGTTGCTTTGCTGACCAATCATGCTTGCAGTAGCGAAGATCCCACTACCAGTTTGAGAAAAGCTCCTTGTTCCATTAACGCGAGTACGAAGATTAAACCAGTAATCTTCTACATTAGCCTTGAGTTCAAACCCTCGTTTTTTACCAGCTAAACTTAAGCGGTCAAAATAGAAATCTTCCATTTGTGCGTTAAAGTATTTAGTCATTTCGTCAATAAATGAATCAGCACCATCGTCTGGAGCAATGACTAATGTTAGCCCGTCAGTGGTCACGTTTAACTGTAAGGCAGGCTTAGAACAGTGATTTGATGCGTCATACAGAATGCTGACAAGATACCGAGTAAAACCAGTATAGCTATCACCAATTAAAGGGTCGGTAACAGCAGACTTGGGAGTTTCTCCCATAAGATTCGTGTCAAAATCACGAGAATTATGATTTCCAGCCCCTTGTAACGTTTTGCCAAAAAGAGAATTAGCAATCAGTTTGTAGAGAAGCTGTTCACCATAGGCTTGCGCCCATTGTGAAGAACCTTTTTTGCTGTGTTTCATTTTTGCCTTAGCGGCATTACGCAATTTAATTTCACGGTTCTGGAAGTCGCCAAAAATGTTAAGCCCATCTTGGCATTGCTTAGGAACACGTAGGCTAATTACATGAACCGAAGCACCGTGAATCCAAGCGGTATAAGCGTCAATAAGAGGAGCCCAATCGGTATAGTGCTTAACATAGCAAGGGGAGCCTGTAGATAATTCCTTATCTTTCTTCGATTTGGTAGTAGCGCCTGTATCGGAATGACTGGGAGTAACAATAAACTTTGCATCATCAGGATAATCAACTTTAAACTTTCCAACACCAATAAGGAAAATGCTGGTCTTCTGCAGTTGTTGCCCAATTGGGGCAAAATCACAATCTTTAATCCGAAATGAATTAGTTACTTCTGAATTGAAATGTGTCCTCTTCATATGGTCAGGAAGAGCATCGGGAGAAATAATAGGGTAACTATCGTCGGAATAATCAATTATTGGTAAAAGATGTCCACCAATGTTATAGGCACTGGCGAGGTCAAAATCGAGGATTCGACCATACCCCCACCCACTCACGTATGCGCAATTATGTCCACCATATAAAGCCTTGCGGGCTTCTTCGTATAAATCAGCTTGTCCGGGTCGAATCCGCTCAGCACCTTTGCTTTTGACGTAAGCACGCAAAGGATAATCCGGGTCTGAGATGAATTGCTCTGGGAATTCTTGACGTTGCTTGCTAACCTCAGAAGCCGCATAACTACCGATGGTACGAGGAATTTTTCCCAGATGACGTTTCAAAAACAATCCATATTCAAGAGTAATGATTGCATCGTTCATGGCATAAGAATTGAAATCATTAGGACGATTCTTACGAAAGATATCCATATGCTCCTTATAGTAATTAACGGTTTTTCCATCGGCCTTATCAAAGGCGGTTGTGTCGATTTTGGGAATCCCCACCATATCGCCCACGATGGCAAGGCCTCCAACAGGGGCATCATTCATCATGTCCAGGACATCAATTGACATATAAGAGCCATCGCAAAGCTTCTTACGAACACTTCCTAGACTAAAAGGTGCATTCTTCTTCAAGACAACCATGTTAGTGCCATTCCAAAAACGTTCCCAACCAGCAAAGCAGCTTAGGTCAACGCCGCCATAGTAGGTGAAGAGGTGTACTGTTGCGCGTCGTTTAGAATGGTCTTGAACGTTTGCCATGCGTAATGGCTCAATAACTCGTTGAATGGCACTAATTAGCTCCGACATGGTGAAATGTTGGTGAGTGGTGTTATGGACTACCATTCCATTTCGTTTGGTTCCCTTAGCATTAATTGCATACAGCTGGAAACTTAAAACATCATCAACATTACGGACCTTTGTAATTTTCCTGTTTTGTTTAACATCTTCTGGGAGCAAACGACTAACGTACTCACAATCTAATCCAACATAGAAGGTGTCCGTCTTAATAACGTCCTTATCAATTGGTAGGTTGATGTAGTTAATTGTCTTGTTTTGAATGCCCCTGTCGCCGAGATTGGCCAGACATTTGCGCCAAAACAGCAATAGGAACTTCAGGCCTTGCCGAAAGTCATTCATATTTTGGCGCACCATTGTGGCCGGACTAGGCGACGGACGTACGGGGCCGGCCCCGTACGTCCTCAAGATGTCCGTCTTGAGAATCAGCGACAAATCAGCCTTTTGAGGACTTGATTGTTTGTCGCGCAAATTAGCGCGACAGGCATTTGACAAAATTTTAGCGGCTAGTTCTTTCTGCATATTAGCAATCCAGTACAATGTATTAATGTCTGCTGGGTCAGCATCTTGAAATACTGTTTGTACAATTGAACCATCTGGGTTAACAGACAAGCCATACTTTTTCCACCACTTTTGCCAAGATTGTGCAGTGCTGGACTTCTTAATTGATTGTGAATTGCCAACTTGATATGTTGCTTCAAATAGGAAAACCAACTTAAGAAAACTGGTTTCACTAATGTTGTGCTGAGTAAGCCAATACTGATTAATTTGGTTTAAGATGTTGGCAACATCTGCACCACTCTTGTCAAGATTGGTAATCCATTCTTCAGCAATCTTATTAAATCGTTGAACTTCGGAGCTTAGGAAATCTACATTATCTCGTGCCTGAATCAACAGGTTCTTTTGAAGCTCAATTTCCGCTTCATAAGCCTGCCGTGTTTGTTGCTTATGGTTAAAAAGCTGAGTGTTGTTGAAGGTTCCACCTGTAAAATTCAGCATTACAGGGCCTGATCGCTTTTTACCCGCAATAGAAATGGTTGCGATTTGTCGCTTAATTCGTTTACTTGTTCCACTGGACATGAAAAAAAGTCCCCTTTCTTAACGTATTAACTACGAAAAAAGGAGACATTTAAGTAACACCATTTTAATGTAAAGTATTGTAAAATACTTTATAATAAAGTATTTTTTCATTGACTTTCAATTATATAACTATTTACAATATAGATAGCAATAAACGATTAAAGCTGTTTGATTGGTGGCTTTTGTGGTTTATTGGTAATTGATTATGGTGTTAGCTACGATGTTTTGGTCGATTTTCGTAGTTAATGTTTTTGGTTTACGGGTAGTAGTTTTTGGTCGAACTGCTACTCTTTTTTTATTATAGCTCATTTCAGAAAAAATATGACATCAACCAATTTCATATGTAATGCTAAAAAAGTTGTTACCCTTTGTCATAATGGTCATTATCAAATTACACATGTTAAACATTAAGATTTTATTAAGGAAAATAAATATTCTTGGTTCAATTACTGTCCAGTAATTGACCTATGTTAAAGGGCGTGGTTTAATAGTAAATGAGCATAGTTCAAAAACTTAGCTCAGAAATGAAGTGCAAAGTATGAAATATGGTTATGCCCGTGTTAGTGGCACATCACAAGATTTACATGAACAGATTAGTGAACTAAAGCAGGCTGGAATAGCTGATGACAAGATTTACTCTGAAAAGTTTACAGGTACTAAAGCAGACCGTCCCCAATGGCAAAAACTATCTTCTAAACTACAACCGGGTGATGAGGTCTTTTTTACCAAGGTTGACCGAATTGGCCGTTCTGTTAAGGTCGCCGTGGATATTGTCGATGATTTGCTTGAGCGTGGTGTTAAAGTTTATATCATTCAATTGAGCGGATATGTGAATAAATCCAACATGATGGGTAAGATGCTTTTTAATTTTCTAACTGTTATGGCTGAATTTGAACATGACATGATTGTTGATAGGCTTGCTCGTGGTAAAGCTTATTCTAAGAAACATAATCCTAATTTCCACGAGGGCCGTCCTCGGCGCTGTATTACTGATAGGTATAAGAGTATCTATGAATTTTCTTTAACTCATTCAATCCGCGAAACAGCACTTGCAACTAATGTTAGTGAAAGTACTGTGAAAAGAATTAAACGTCAGATACGAAATGAAAAATAAAAAAAAGGACTCGTTAGTTCGAGTCCTTTTCGTTTTGGCCACTATTTGCCAAGACCTTTAATTGCTATAACGTCGCCTTTTTCAAGGTTTTCAAGTTGTAATTTGGGAGTTGGTTTTACCCAATCATAATCAATGCCAGCAAAGGTTTGTAGTACAGCATGCATCACAACCTCAGCTCCTTTAGCCGGAACCGCCATTCCAATTTGCTTTCGAACGGATTCTTTGCTCCCAACAAATTTAAAATCATCAGGAAAAGTCTGCAGTCTTGCGCGCTCACGGTTGGTTAGAGCACGATTTTCTTTCCAGTGATACATATGTGTACCACCGCCACCTGAACCTGTAACAGTATACGCTGGTTTTGTATGGTCAAGACGTTTATAAATACTAGATAATCGAGCGCCCTTAACATGTAAACGTAAATTTTCAGGAATACCTATATACCAAGCATTTTCACCTTCCGGAATATATGAAAGACGTTCAGCTACCTTTTTGGTAGTCTTTGGCATTTCATTATTAGGCGCATCTGCTGGAATAGGTGGATTTTCAATTGCTTGTTGGCTTGTCACCATATCCTTAGGGTCTGGTGTCGTTGGCGCCGGCACATGGAAATGAATATCCTGCTCGTACAAATCGTTACGAATACCAACAATGATGATACGATGACGTGCCTGAGGCACACCATATTCTTCAAATTTATACAAGTTGGGTGTGATATGATAACCGCTATCACGAAATTCCTCTAAAATCTTAACAAGTGCATATCCCTCATTAGCCGAGCTAAGACCACCTACATTTTCAGCTACAAAGACTTTTGGCTGGTAGTAATGAAGTACCTTAACCCCATAACTATACAGAGGGCCAAATGTGCCATTCAGCCCTTTTTGCTTCCCAACGTTACTATAATCGTTGCAAGGAAAGCCAAAGGCTAAGGCATCAATATCAGGAAGAATTGATTTATCGCCAATTGGAAACTGACTAACGTCTTCACAGAAAACAGTTTTTGCATCAGGGTTGTGTAGCAAATTAAGCTTATACGTTTCTACAGTGTCTTTGTCAAAGTCATTTGCCCAGGCGTGAGTGAAACCCCATTCTTCTCCGTTTTTATCTTTAAAACCTGCTAGTTTTGCTCCTAAAGCAAGCCCCCCGGGTCCACTGAATAATTCTCCAGTTTTAAACTTCATTTAAATCATCTCCGAACATTCGTTCTAGCATACGAGTATGCCAAGAATTTATATATTCATATTACGCTTATATTTTTTATTTGGCAATAAAAAATAGGAACCTCTCAGCCCCTATTAATCAAAGATCTATTCCCAATACATTAGCGACTTGAACAAAACTTTCATAAGCCTTATCAGTAAATAGTTTTAAGAACATTTTAGGTCTTTCTTCTTCTGGAATGTTGTTTTCTGAACAATAGTTCAGTAACCAATAAAGCGCTGATGCTGAAATCATCATGCCATGAACGTCTAAATCACTATTATTCTTAGCTAATTCATTTATTTTTTGTAGGTTAGCTTCATTACTGCTAGTGTTTGCTGTGACATAGCAATAATACTTCGGATTAAGCCCGTTGAATCCTTTATAACCAGCCAGATAACTGTTTGCCATTACATTTCTTAATGCGGCTGATAAATTAAAGTTTTTAGAGTAGTTTTTCGCGTCTACTAATACTAATACTTCACCATTATCTGCCATAACATCAATGTTCTCATTACTATTATTAAATGATGTTGATGGGTCTGGGTGCATTTCAACATTAAAGCCAAGTCCCCTCATGATTCGAGCTGTCTTGCGTTCAAACTCAAGATTATCTTCCTCATGCAAATATGAATCAATAAATGAATCTGAGGCTGCATTAAACTTTTTAGCTTTAATATCTTCCGCAATCTTTTGTGCTTCTGATGATATGAACTCCTTGCTAAGAATACTTGTTAGTTCCTGTAGTGTAAGGTCTTCGGGTTGAGGGTAATCCGCTAGAAGGTGTTTAACTTTAATATTTCGCTTCTTTGTGCGTGAAGCCGGCTTAGCATTAACGCCATACTGAGTTTTATATGTGTCAACATCGAGTCCCGCGCTTAGCGTATAAAACATTGGGTCCGTATCAATACGTCGATTGAAGGGATAGCGTTGGCAATACAATTCAAACTCTTTCCATAGCTTTGGGTTATCAATACCTTTTAAACCGCCATTACTATGGTCTTGTTGTGCATATCCTGTAAAGCGACAGAGAATGGTAAAGGTCGTTGCGACATCACCATACTTGCTAAAATCCTTTCGGCTGTCAATCCTTGTTATATCACCACTTGTGTGGAAAATTTTGGCCGCCATTTGTTGTTTATCCGCATTGCTTGCGTTGCGATATGCAATGATTTTCTCAACTTGTTCATCAAGTTGGTCATTGCGTTTAGCAGTCATTGCAAACAAGACAATTTCATCTTTGCTAATATGCTTATTAAGGCGCTCATCATTTGCTAAGCGAATTAGAAAGATAACCGGTTGTATACGATAACCATCAGCATACTTAGGGCGAAACGCCTTACTGACGAAGTAACCATTAGGAATTTGCAGAGTTAGAACCTGCTTTTTTATGTTTTCTGGAACCTTTTGACCATTGAGAATGGCTTTAGCCACCTTAGTAGGCCTTAGGTACCCGTTTTCGTCTTCATACACATAATTGTATGTTTTCAACATTGCAGCCCATGTACGGCCTCCTGAGCCGTCTCTACTTATATGATTTTGTTTCATGCCCGCATCGGCTAAGAATTGTTCATATTTACGATGTAGCTCACGATTGCCTTTCCAAGGCTTTGTAAAATTGTTTGTTGCTTGTTGCAATGCTCGTAAACCATCGGCGTGATATTGTGGGTCACGTAAAGGACGAGTTACGAACCAAAAATTTCTAGGTTCCACATAAATAACCTCCGACTGTATTATACAGAATATTTTATTGTGAAAACCGCTGCGCTGCAACGTTTTAAAGGTGTTTGGTGGAATTTGATAATGTCGTATTATAATAAACATAAAGAAATGGTATTACATAATTCGTTGCTAAAATTGTTGCGCAACATTGCTAGAAACGAGGATATAATTATGAACATTAACAGTGATAAAAGATATACAATGCAGAAAATGGCAGACATTCTTAAGGTGAACAAAACAACAGTATATCGTTATTTAAAGAAGGAACACATCGACCCTGCAACAGTTATAAGCAACACTAACTACTACGACGCAACGGTATTGAAACAGTTAAAAAAACATTTTAATGTTTCGAATAATAAAGAATCGCACAGTGAATCGTCACACGAGTTACTGATTGAAACGATGCAACAACAAATTACGTCGTTACAAGAAGAGCTGTCTACAGAAAAAAGTAGAAATGATAAAGCATTAGAGGCCAAAGATAAACAAATAGAAGAATTAAATAATCGTTTGCGTGAATCTCATCAGCTACAACTAGGATTACAAGAAAAACTAAAAATGCTTCCAAATCCTGATAAGCACGTAGTCGATGGTGAAACAACTGATACTTCAAATACTTCAACCGTTACTAACGAAGAAAATGATAGCAAACAAAAAAGCCCCAAGAAGGGACTTTTACATTGGTTGTTTGGTTAAAGCCGAAGATGCGTTTTCAGCCTTACTATATCTAGTTCATACCCAACAACTTTAACACCTTGTTTCTTAGTAGTTAAAAACAATTGAACATCTGGGTACAAGGATTGCAACTCCATTTCAGCCTTTTTTAATACGTCTCTTTTGAAGACACCAGCGGACATTGTTCTTTGTTTTCCGTCTTTATCAGAACCTAGAAACCACGATTCCCATTCGTTCAAGCTTCCCTTAATAGTTGTATTAGTGAGTTTACCTATAGCATTCGCATTCCAAAGCTTCATAAGTGTTAATGTGTATTTGCTACGAACTCGAGATAACTCGGATAACTTGAATGAGTAGAAATGCTCTTTTAGTTGGAAAACATAAGGTGATATATCTCGACTAAATCTGAATTCTATTCCTCCATTTTCAAATGCCGCAATATGGTCGAAAAGGCTTGTCATCAGTATACCTTTCTCACCGTTCGGACGCTTTATGGCCATATAAATAGCAGTTCCTTCATTCAAAGATTTAAATGCTTTCACGATTCTCTGATAATTCCTGCCTGAAGAGTTTAGGCCAAGATGATGTAATATATCTAAAGATTTTAGGTGGTACATTGTATCAGGAACATCATCCTTTTTCACAAAGCTGAAACAAAAATCTAATACCTTATGCTCAAAACTTGTCAAATTCCCGAATGATCTTGCGAGATCGTTCGCCTGGGTGACAAGGTAATCTTGCCGTGATAAAAGGTTACTTAGAGCAACATCCATCTTTTTATTCTGCATCATTATACCTACGTACTTTCTTCTCAATTATGTGTATTATATCATTTTTTGACATATATGCTCATAATTATTTTTTTGACATAATGTACGTACTATTTCCTCATAATACACGTACTATTTCCTCATAATACACGTACTATTTCCTCATAA
>NZ_CANCWN010000042.1:0-11671 GCF_947381485.1 Limosilactobacillus avium
GACCTCCTTACTGATGATTTCAGTATAGGAGGTCCTGCTGACAATTTATAGACGTGTCGTTATGGTGTGCTTACGATCAAACCATTGCAAATGTTACAGCAGAACAAATAATCAGTGGTGACATTACTATTGGCGCTGGGGAAAGTACTGGGATTAAATACGTTAATAAGGTTTTAACTGATATTCATGGTGATTATCCTGACATAAAAATCCATCTCATCAGTGGTAATACTAGTGAGATGGAAACAGCCCTTGATCAGGGAAGAATTGATTTTGCAATTTTAGTTGGTAATTATCCAGTTACTAATTATGACTATCTTCAATTACCAGAAAAGGATCACTGGGGACTAGTAATTCAAAAAGAGGATGCATTAGCACAAAAAGCAAACATTAAACCAGAAGACCTATTAAACCGTCAATTAATTGTTCCTCAACAAACCATTGCTGATCATACCTTTCAAAAATGGTGGGGAAATTTAGGTAATCAAATGACGATAATGGCTACTTATACTTTGGTATATAATGCGCGTACATTAATTCAAACTAATTATTCTTGTCTGCTTTCTATTGGTGGATTAATTGACAATGCTCATGACAGTAAACTTGTTTTTCGACCACTTAATCCAGTAATGACCGAACCACTAACTATTATCTGGAAAAAGAATACTTTATTATCAAAAGCAGCACAATTATTTAAGCAACGACTTAGTACGACGTTAAAGTAATCAAGTCTTCGTAAATATTCAGGAGTGATAATATGAAAAAGCTAATGGATGTATCTACCAAATTCTATTAAACAAAATAGCAACTATTTTAAGGCTAACGTTGATCGCAATGTTTTCTGTTATTCTAGTAGGAAGTTTTGTGTTCTTCTCCAATTCTATTACTTCACTACTATTTTTTAAATAAATGAATAGCTACCGCTATACCAACAATTATTTACTGGCATAATTTTCTAATGTACCATTAATATGATGGCTTTTATTTCTCAAATTTTCACACGTTAAAATGCTTGATACTGTTGAGTTACAGCGATTTACCAAGGATCAAAATAACACAATAAGTAGTCACGTGAGAAAAAAGTGAGAAGTCAGTAACGTTTTTTAACGCAAAATAGCCTGTTATAACGACTGAAAATGCCGTTATAACAGGCTATTAGACTTTATCTAGTGCTGACTAGAGGATTCGAACCTCCGACCTCATCATTACTAATGACGTGCTCTGCCAACTGAGCTAAGTCAGCATTTCACCAGCGAATATTAGTATAGCATATCCCCGCCTAAACGCAAGGAAAAAATTAAAAAAGTGAAGCAAAAGTCACCTTGGGACTCACGCTTCACTTCTTTGTTTTCTCATGTAGTCCGTCACCCATCTGGGCCACACACTTCTTCATCTCATTAATATCCAAAATACTCTGGGCGAATTCCTTGCGGACCAGGTCATCAGGCAGGTACTCGTCATACTTATCAAAGACCGGCACCTCCTTTGGGTACAGCAACTCCAGTGGATCAAAGTCCCTTGCCGCCTCCTCCTTCAAGACCTGGAAGAACTCCTCGGCGCTGGTGTCCATGGCAAATTCCATGAAGTAGGGTCGGGCCGAGTTAAAGCCGCGTAGGTTCAACCGCTTGGCACACTTAATCCGCAGCAACCGTTCTAGGGCCAGAAAGGCATAGCTCCCGGTCCACGGGAAGAGACACCACATCTTGCCACCGAGGTTAATCAATTGTTTTTTCGGCAGGCCCGCAATATTAGCGGTGTCACGAGCCTGTGTCAGTCGTGCTCGGGCGTTCTTCATCAGGTACGGGTACATCTGACTTTCTACCAAGACCTGCCGCATCCGTTTCAAAATCTTTGGATGAATGTCACCCGGGACATCCCCAAAGTATGCCGGAATCCGGCCCTTGACACCATGACAGTACACCTGGTGACGCTGGCGGTCAATATCTTCAACCACCCATACCCGGCCAGCAATTGCAATCTTGTCACCAACCGGTGGCGGCTTAACAATCGTTCCTAGTTCTTCGGATCTAGCATGGACGCTGAACTCCTCATTTTCCTGGAAGACCGCGTAGAACTTGAAGTTGTTGACGACCCGCTCGCCGGCCATACCGACAATCAGGTTACCCCGTTCCGTCTGCTGAATCTGGTCCTTCTTCACTAGATGGCGTAAGAGGATCCGGTAATCGTCCGAACTAACGTTATGGAAGTAGTTCAATGGCAAAACTCGACCAGCCAACTCCGCTGGACTCATCTCCCCGCCGGATGCCAGGGTGCTCATTGTCTGGTGGTAGAGCAGGCTGTATGGCAGGCGGTTGGGTTCTGGTGGTTCAACCCACCGTTCTTCTAGATATAATTGGACCAGGGCAATTCCCTGGAGCAGTGGCCAGGGAATCAGGTCCGGCAGCATCGCCCGCGACTCCGGGTGTTCTTCCCGCATCACAAAGTGCATCTCGGGCGGATTCCCCCGCCGGCCGGTCCGGCCCATCCGCTGGAGAAATCCAGAAACAGTGAAAGGAGCGTCAATCTGAAAGGCCTGCTCCAGCTTTCCAATGTCAATCCCCAGCTCCAAGGTCGCTGTTGCACAGGTCGTCATGTAGGAGTCGTCATCCTTCATCGCGTCCTCTGCTGTTGCTCGAAATGCCGGTGACAGGTTCCCATGGTGGATTAAGAAGCGGTCCGGCTCGTGCCTGGCTGCGCTATAGGAACGGAGCATCTGGCAAACCGCCTCACACTCCTCCCGGCTATTGGTAAAGACCAGGCTCTTCTTCCCGCGGGTGTGCTCAAAGATATAGCCAATTCCCGGGTCAGCCAGTTCCGGCGCTGTATCCGTCTTCGGTTCTACCGGGGCCGCCGGGTCAAAGTCCTTGCTGGCTGCCTGGGGATCAGTCTGGTAAAAATGTTCCATCGATAGACGCCAGACCTGCCGGGTGTTTTTGACCTTGGGCGCAACGGTCCGGTGCCCGGATCCAGCTCCCAGGAATTTTGCTGCCTCCCGGAGGTTTCCAATCGTCGCCGATAGACCAATCCGCCGCGGTCTAACCCCGGCCAACCGGCTCAAGCGCTCAATCAAACAGAAGGTCTGTCCACCACGGTCACTCCGCAGAAAGGAGTGGAGTTCGTCAATCACCACGAAACGGAGACCGTGGAAGAGGTGGGGAATATCCATATGTTTATTGATCATGAAAGACTCTAGTGACTCCGGCGTGATCTGCAAGACACCAGACGGGTGCTTCAGCATCTTCCGTTTCTGGGTCGCCGCCACATCACCATGCCAGCGCCAGACGGGGATATCCGAATCTTCCGTCAGTTCGGTCAACCGGCTGTACTGGTCGTTGATCAGGGCCTTGAGTGGCGCAATGTAAAGGCAGTTGACGGAGTCTCTTGCCCCTGATTCACTCAGCTCAGTCAGAATCGGGAAAAAGGCCGCCTCGGTCTTCCCCGCAGCCGTGGACGCCGACAGTAAGACATTGTGGTCCGTCCCGAAGATTTCCGCGGCCGCGGCAACCTGGATGGGCCGAAGCTGTTGCCAGCCCTGCCGGTAGATGTAGTCCTGGATGAAGGGCGCATAGTGTGCGAAGACGTCCATCACAATTCCCCCATTCTAAATCGTAAACTCCGTGTAGTTTTTCTCCTGCTTACCACCATCATTAGTTGAGTCATCGTCATCCCCCATACCCGTGAACTGGTCGGAATTAAGGAGGTCACTGACCGTTGCCTTAGGGTTCTGGTAAACGATGTCCAGTAGCTCAATAAAGTCCCGGATAACCTCCCGGGGTGTAATCTTGATATCGGCACCGATCCGCCCATACTCGATCTTGATAAACTTGGCCAATTCTTCTTCAGTAATCTGCCGGTCGTAGCCGTAAAGGCGGGCGTGCATGTCGGTCAGCTTTTCGGTTAAGACCAACATTTCTTCTGCCGTCAGTGGCTCCAGCTTAATCACCGGCGCGTACATGTCCTGGGCACCGACGTGGGCAAACTTTCCTTCCGTCAGCCGTGAACGCAGCGCCTCGTAACTGTAAACACCCCGGCGGCGGTCTTCAACGGCCTGCGGGGTCCCGCACATCAGGATACCAAGGTACTTGGCCTTTCCCTGGAGAGTGTCGTTATACATGGTCAAAATCTTTTCGTAGTTATACTGGCGACTGATGCTGTTCGGGATCTTGTAAATGTTGACTAGCTCATCAATCATGATCACCAGCCCCGCATAGCCGGCCTGGCGGAAGAAGCGGGCGAAGAGCTTCAGGTATTCGTACCAGTCACTATCGTCAATGATAATGCTAACGCCAAGTTCTTGCTTGGCCTCGGTCTTGTGGGTGTACTCGCCGCGGAACCACTTGACTACCTTCGCCTTCGTTTCATCATCGTCATCAACATAGGCGTGGTAGTACATGTTCAGGAGCTTGGCAAAGTCGAACCCGTGGACAAGCTCGCTGAGGGAGGCAATAACCGCACCAATCTTCTTATCAACGGCCGCGGTGAATTGCGGGTCATCCTCATCCAAGCCCGTCTCGCTGGCCACTTCCTGAAGGACAGTATTAATCCAGCGATCGAGGATTAAAGTTAATGCGCCCCCTTCTGGCCGGGTCTTGGTTGCGAGGTTCTGGATTAATTCCCGGTAGGTTGCCAGGCCCTGACCCTTGGTTCCCTGTAGCCGTCGTTCAGGCGACAAGTCGCCGTCCACGACCACGAAGTTCTTATCCATCACGTAGTTGCGGACCGCCTGGAGGAGGAAGCTCTTCCCAGCACCATAGCGACCGACAATAAAGTGGAAGGAAGCCCCACCCTCGGCAACGACTCCAAAGTCATGCAGGAGGGCCGCAATTTCATCCTTCCGCCCGACTGTAATGTAAGGGAGGCCAATTCGGGGAACCACTCCGGCCTTAAGGGAATGTAGGACTGTCTGCGCAATCCGCTTGGGCACCCGTTGCCTTGTCCTTTCTGCCATTTAAAATCACTCCTTATCTGAAAACATTTTTTCCAGGTCCGCCCGATAGTCTTCAATAATTGCTGGTTGGTCGTCCTGGTTAAATTCAATCACGTCATCACCAATTTCGTCAAAAAGGGCTTCGTTAATCTGGTCGGCCACGATTGAGACCATCAGGTGGTGCTTTTTCAAGTAGTCCTTCCATGGTTTCCCCTTCAAGAGAGCCCGTAATAAGAAGGCCTGGTCAGCGTCAAGGTTCATCGAAACTGGCTCCGCAGCTGGAGCTGTCGGTTGTGGCTGGGAAGAAGGCGGTGGCATCGTTTCCTGCGCTGCCACTGATTCTTCCTGGTCCTCTTTAATTGCCTGCCGTTCCTCATCGGTCAGCAGGCTCTCCTGGGTGACCGCCGCATCCTGACGAATCTGGTTAATCCCGCCCAGGTCGATGTGGACCTTGGGCCGCTGAGCTTCTTTGAGCTGGCGTTGATAGGTACTAATTCCCTGGTCAATGGCATTTAGAACTACAACCGGCAGCCAGCGGGCCTTCAGAGGGCGACCAAGGTTAAATCGTAGCCGGACAAGCCGGTCGACCTCGTGAAGTAAGGTGTTGAGGTTTTGCTTCTCATTCGGTTGGGCCCGCATGGAAAGGCAGTAGTATTGGCGACCCTTAAAGCGGTAGCGCCGGACCGAATCAAGCGGGTACTCTGTCATCTGCTGCTGGGGGTGGAAGTAAAAGACTGCGTTGCCAAAGAAGTAGTTGGTCGTCAGCTGCTGACTGGCAACATGGTGGTCAAAGTACTTTTGCCCCTCCTTGTCCGGTAAGTTGAGGATCTCCTGCCAGATCACCTTTAACAGGGCCGTAAAGTGGTCGGCTGATTTTTGGTATAACCGACTGCGGTCCAGGTAGGTTGTGTGCCGCTTGAAGACGGCGACCAGATCCGTTGCACTGTATGCATCTGGGTGGAGCAAAACATGGTAGTCACGGTCCGCCGCAATCTCAGTCGCAAAGATCTTGTTTGCTAGCGCATGGTCAAGTCGGTAGTAAAGAACGTAGTCGCGCAGCCAATGGTCCAGGTAGGCCCCCATCTTGCTATCAAAATGACCAGCATACTCATTCCGGAATTCGGTCAATTGCTTGAAGCCCGCCATTGGGGAAGCCACACCAATGTTGTTGAGGAGCTCGTAGATGTAAATGTAGGCGTACGAGGTCGAAACTGGGGTGAAAACACCCTGGCGAAGCTTGGTCCGCCAGGCAAAGTACGTCCGCAGCTGGTCAACACTTAGCATGTGGTAGGTTGGAAAGTAGCGCTTGAGGGGAACCGGCCGGTCAAAGTCGTCCTGGTAATCGGCCAGGATTTGCCCCTGGTCGTAGAAGTTCTTGTCCCGCCGTAAGCCTGGCAAGAGGCTGTAGTCATAGGCCACCAGGGCCATTTCAATCTGCTTAGGGACCGCGGGTTTAGTGGGCTGGGGACGCCGTTTTGTCGGTTGGGGGATTGCCTGAGCCTGGTACTTTTCCTCGGCATCATTTTCCGGTAGGACCACGTATTGTTGCTGGTGCATGGCTTCCTTACCAGCGTTCACCGCCGCCTTGAAGGCGTAGTCAATGATGTTTTCGCTGGCCCGGTCACTCACCTTTTCCAGGGTAAAACCAACCCACTGTTCATCATGGTGAAAGAAGGCGGGCCCGAATCCGGGAAGGTCACGAATCGCATCGGCAAAGCTAAAGCACTGGGCATCAATCCGGACTGGTTTAGCCGGGTTGATGACGATGAAGGGCGCTTGACCAGGCTTTAGCGCAAGGCCCTGTTTGGGTACCTCATCATCGGTCGGTAGTGTGGTAAAGCGCAAGCCGTACTTATTACTGATTAGTTTGGTCAGTGACTGGTAATCCATTTCTCTCCCCTCCCGTACATACGTTCAGATTATATCAAGAATTAGATTTCTTGTGAAATGTTACGTGCAAACTTTTAACCAGTACAAAAAGGACCGCTGCCGCTCAACAACTTGAACGTCAACGATCCTTTTCATGATTACTTGTACTAGGGGAATTAGTAGTGAATCTAATTGGTCTTCCGGTAACCAAAGTAGAACTGGATGATGGCAATTACCACGTTAACCCAGTTCATCGTTATGAACCACGGCGCAATCCCACCGGCATCGTGGGTCACACCATAGTAAACCCAGAAGCCGATGATCACGGCAATGACATTGATCCAGGCAAACCACTTTTGCAATGTCTGATCACTGAGCTTAGACCACATCCAAATGACATTGATAATGAACCAAATCGCTAAAATCCAAAAGAAAGTCTGAAACATAACGAATCCCTCCTTTAATCAGTCACATGAAAGTTAGAAGTTCGAATCACTGAAATAATTGCAGTTCTTTTAGCTTCTCTTCACTTTCTATACTAGACTGGTTAAATGGAGAAACAATCGTTGATAATTCAATAAGTGTCGCTTATTAAACACAATTAAAAAATTAGTCACCAATTAGGACACAATAACGAAAAGTGTCAAAGTTTAACTTACTGAACAATGAGATTCAAGATCTTTCGCAATTTAGCTAGTTCCTGGTCAGTTAGCTTAACGTTGTTCTTAACAACAAAGGTAACCATGTCGATGTAAAAACTCCCGATAATTGTAATATCGATGTCGGAAAGCTCGACCGGTAGCTGCTTTTGAAGCATTTGAATAAACAGTTTCTGGAGACGCGCGCTGAAGCTATTCTGGTCATATTGAATAGATAACAGAGCCCGGAGAACCTCCCGCGAATCCCACAGGACACTAAACTCGTCACTTTGGTACAAGTCACTCAGCAGTGGTAAGCGATGATTTTCGGGCTGAATATTCGCTAGCCGTTTTTCAATAATCCGCTTAAACACGGCCAGGTATTCATCATTAAGCTGCTCGGTCAGGTCATACTTGTCCTGATAATAGTTATAGAACGTCTGCCGGTTGATAATCGCCCGCTCCGCAATGCCCTTGACGGTAACGTTAGCAAAACCCTTTTCATTAACCAACTTCGCAAAGGCAACCTTAATTGACCGTTTAGTCCTCATCACTCGTAAATCTTCAGCCATTTGGACATTCCCCTCTTCAAACGAGTCTTACAAACAATAATTATAATATAAGCGCCCACCTAAACCAAAAGCAACCACCTTGATAAGGTAAGACGCTATTCTTAATAGTAACTCAATGTCGCTTACTAAAAGAGAGCAATATCTTATGTCCTGCGGATGAATAGGCAGGCGAGCACCGCCAGGACGGCACTGAACACTAACCCCAAGAAGGCCGCTGAGTATGAGGAGGTGAACTGCACAATTTCCCCAATCAGCAGTGGACCAATGAAGCCACCGAGCTGACCCCCGAAGTTGACAATCCCGATCGACGATCCATAACTCTTCTCCGACAGGATTTGCGCCGTGAAGCTGAAAATGCCGGTAAAGGCGAGGGACTTTACAAAGTAGATAAGGACCTCAAAGATAACGATCCAGACTAGCGAAGATGATTTAAACAGGCCGAACATAAAAACGAGGGTAAGGAGGGAAGCAATAGTTATTAACCACCGTTCACGGTGTTTGAAGAGGTGGACCATGATAAAGCCGGCACTAAAAGCCGCAATCCCACCCGAAATAACTGGCAACGGGACGAGCCAGGCCAGGTTCTTTAGGTTGATCCCCTGCTCGCGCAAGAAGTAGACGGGCATCCAGGCCTCTAGCCCCTTTGTGATGACATTTAAGGCTAAGCCAATAATGACAAATGCCCACACCCGCCGGTCAATGTTCTGCCATTTGATTTGCGGGCGCGCCGCGACTTCCTTGCGGATACTCTTGAGTGGCCGTTCCAACAGGTAATAAACCAGGGTAATTACAATTCCACCGAGCCCCAGCCAAATGAAGGCCTGTCGCCAGCTGCTATTGGCAATAATCGGGACGATGATTAACGGAGCAACTGCTGCCCCCGCGTAATTCGACGAAATTAAGGCCGACGTGGCCTGCGACTTCACCTTTTTCCCGTAATTCTCGGAAATCCGTTTTAACGCGGCAGACGGGTATGGTCCCTCCGCGATTCCGAACAGAAAGCGAATAGCAATCAACGCCGCCAGTGACCAGGCAAGCCCCGTCACCATCGTCATCGCTGACCAGGCAATCAGGGCAACAATGACCATTCGTTTGCTCCCTAGTAAGTCCGTTAGGTAACCACCGGGGATTTGCATTAGAGTGTAGCCTAAGAAGAAGGCGCTGGCGGTCGCACCAAGGGCGGCAGCACCAACATGGAAGTCTTTTCCAATATAGGCAAGCGAAATGTTCATTACCGTCCGGTCCGCAAATAAAAGCATGTAGCCCAAGTACAGGACGATAAACGACCAGAAGCGTTTGGCCCCGGCTTGGTTGTCATGATTAATCATTGTATAATTTCACACCTCAAATTATGATAGCTGTTGTCGTAACAAGAAACGCTGTATTTTACCGCTAGCATTCGTCGGTAAGGCCGAAACCTTGATGTACTGGTGGGGAACTTTGTAGTGTGCCAGGTGCTGGTAACCAAAGCGAATTAGCTTCTGGGGATCCAACTGCCCTTGACTGACCACAAAGGCCACTGGCACCTGGCCCCACTCAGGATTAGTCTTCCCGACCACCGCAACCGCATCGATTCCTGGGTATTGTTGGTAGACCTGCTCAACCTCTTCAGGAAAGATATTCTCGCCGCCAGAGATTAACATTTCGTCCTGGCGACCATCAATGTAAAGGTAGCCATCACCATCAAGGTGGCCAATATCCCCGGTCCGGTACCAACCATTTACCATCTTAGCAGGTAGCTTTTCCGGTAGGTTAAGGTAACCGGGGGTCAAGGCTGGCGTCTTCAAAAGAACCTCCCCACCTTCACTCAGCTTCAGTTGCGTCGTAAAGAGGGGCTGCCCAACAGAGCCCAGTTTCTTCAGGGCGTCTTGCGCACGCAGAGCAACGATTTGTGAGCAGGTTTCCGTCATTCCATAGCACTGGACGACCGGGATTGATAGCTCCTGGCACTTAACAAGTGTCGGTCGGTCAATCGTTCCCCCGCCGAGCAACATACACCGAAAAGCACGGTTATAGTGGCGGTGACTTTCTGCTAAGCGCGCCAATAACTTTTTCAGCATGAAGGGCACAACTGACATTATCGTAACCGGCTCGTTTACCAGGATGTCCTCAATCTTAAGGACCCGAAACTTATCGACGAGGCGAACGGTCATTCCGTAAATTAGACCCCGCATAATGATTGAAAAACCACTAATGTGGAAAATGGGGGCCACGCAAAGCCATTCGTCACTGCTCTTTAGGCCGAGGTTAAGGGCCGAGGAGACGGCGGAGTAAAAGTGGTTTCCAAAGGTCTGCAAAACGCCCTTGGGTGCCCCTGTTGTCCCGGAAGTGTACATAATACTGGCAACCCGGTCATAGTCAAAGGACGGAATCAGTGCAACCCGCTTTGCTGTTGAGTTAAACAAATCCTGATAGCTAACAAAGCATTCGTCCATTGTTGACCGCCATAAGGAACCAGCCACCAGGCAGACGGCAAGATTACTGTCACTGATCTGCCGCTGAAGCTCCTCATCAGCAAGCCGCCAGTTAAGCCAGACAATTGTCCGGCCACTACCCAGGATGGCAAGGGCGATCTTGTAGCTTTCAATACTATTATCAGCAAGCATCCCCACCCGTGGGCCCGGATGCAACTGGTTTAATTGCCCCACGGTCTGTTCCACCTGGTCCTTTACCTGGCGAAAGGTCAGGGTACTGGTCCCGTCAGTAACGGCGACCTTATCCGGCTGGGTGCTTGCCTGTTTTAACAACCAATTTTGTGTTTCCATTGCTTACAACCTAGGGGAACTTTGGGAACTGGTCAAAGTTGGGCTGGCGCTTTTCGTTGAAGGCGTCCCGGCCTTCTTTACCCTCATCAGTGGTGTAGAATAGCATTGTGGCATCTCTGCCAAGCTGCTGGAGACCGGCCAGGCCATCAGTATCGGCGTTCATTGCCGCCTTGATGAAGCGCAATGCGGTCGGCGACTTCTTGAGGATCTCATTACACCAGTCCAGGGTTACTGATTCTACCTGGTCCAGTGGGACGACCTTGTTAATCCAGTTCATCTGGTAGGCCTCTTCAGCACTGTAGAAGTGGTTCAAGAACCATACTTCCTTTGCCCGCTTGTGGCCAATTACCCGGGCAAGGTAACCGGAACCGTAGCCGGCGTCAAAGCTGCCGACTTTAGGCCCCGTTTGGCCAAACTTAGCGTTATCCGCCGCAATTGTCAGGTCACAGACAAGCTGCAAAATATTTCCACCACCAACGGACCAGCCTTTAACCATTGCAATTACCGGCTTAGGAATAATCCGAATGAGATGCTGGAGGTCTAGAACATTCAAGCGGGCAATTTTATCGGGACCCACGTAACCACCGTTGCCCCGCACACCCTGGTCACCACCAGAGGAAAAGGCCTTGTCGCCGGCACCGGTCAGAATAATCACCCCAATCGTACTGTCGTCGCGGCAAATAGTGAAGGCGTCAATCATTTCTTGAATTGTTACCGGTGTAAAGGCGTTCATCTTTTTGGGCCGGTTCATCGTAATCTTGGCGATTTTTCCTGCGCGTTCAAAAATAATCTCTGAGTACTCTTTAACCGGTTGCCAATCAACTGTAAGCACACCATAACGACACGTATTGAAAAAGGCGGTCGTGATCCTCAAGCTTGGATCACGATCGCCCTACTTAT
>NZ_CANCWN010000043.1:0-11319 GCF_947381485.1 Limosilactobacillus avium
TAAGAAGCCGGACGATGAACCAAGATTTGATTCATCGTCCGGCTTTCATTTTGGACTGAGAGTTTTTTCCCAGCCTCACCTTTAAAAATAACTAATTTAATCCCAGCTTTTTCCATTTGAGCTGCGACATGCGGTTGCCGTTGACTTTGGCCATGTGAAATTGGCTTGGTTGAAAATTTTGAAGCTACAATGTCATGCTTTTCTTCCATAAAGAAGACCTCCTTACTGATGATTTCAGTATAGGAGGTCCTGCTGACAATTTATAGACGTGTCGTTATGGTGTGCTTACGATAAAATGGCAAAAATTGTGTATCGTGATTCGTAGTCAGGATGTTGAAGCTGTTCTTCAAGCAAACGGAGAATAAATATGATTTGGAGGTGCCCCCCATCAACCTAACTAACCCGTACTTACCAAGCAACGTGTATATCCCCGATGGCGAGCCCCACGTCTACGGCAACCGGGTCTACTTATACGGTTCCCACGACTTGCCCGGTACCCACTTCCCATGTGAGGGTGACTACCAGTGCTGGTCTGCCCCGGTTGACGACCTCAATCATTGGCGAAACGAGGGAACCATTTACCGGCGTCTTCAGGACCCCTTCATCCGCCAGCACCAGCATGATCGCCGTCCCTTCAGCAAATACCTCTTTGCTCCCGACGTTGTCCAGGTTGACAGCCGTTGGTACCTCTACTATGGGGTGGGAATGTCTGGCGCCGGCATTGGCGTGGCCGTGGCCGATTCACCGACCGGCCCCTTTAAATACCTGGGGCGGGTCGTCTACCCGGATGGGACACCGCTCGGTCATGGCCGGCCGCTCTTCACCATGCCACTGGGATTTCCCATCTTTCATAAACGTGGTTACCCCTACGACCCGGCCGTCATTTACACCGGTGGCCACCTCTTCTTATACTTTGGCTATGGCCACTGCTACCTGGCTGAACTATCAACCACCGATATGCGGACCCTCATCAAGTCGCCCGCTACCGGCCAGTATGTTTCACCAGACCTAATCCCGCACGCGGCACCGTGGCGGATGCAGAACGCTCCTTCCATTCGGCAACTTGATGGCCATTTCTACCTGACCTACTATGCCAAGAAGGGCCCCAACAACGCCCTCTGCTACGCCACCAGTGACCAGCCAGCCGGGCCATTTCGCTTCCAGGGCGTTCTGGTTTCACTGGGTGACGGTGGCATCTTTGGTAATGAGCGGGGAACCGCCTACCAAGGCAATACCCATGGCGGCCTCTTCCAGGTAAACGGGCGGTATTACCAGTCCTTTCACCGGCAAACCGGAGGCCCGTGTCCGAACCGTCAGGCCTGTCTGGTAGAATTACAGTGTGATCAAGCCGGCCGCTTCCTGCCGGCCCACTTCACGTCGCAAGTACGGTCTAGTGGCGGCTTACCCTGGGCCCAGACCTATATGGCAAACACCGCCTGCGTCCTTCTTGACCGGCACGGTCGTTGCCACAAGCACCGGGCGCCGTACTTTGCCCTGCAAAATAATCAGCAGGTAGTGACTAACCTTCGTGAGGGGAGTCAGGTCGGTTTCAAGTATCTTGACTTCACGGGCGCGAGCGAAAAGCAGACCGTAACGGTGGAAATCGCAAATAGCCGGCCGGGAGAAATCAACGTGCTTATTGATGATAAAAAGCGGGTAGGGACCATCAAAGTCACCACGAGGCAGCGGCGCTTCACGGGCACTACCACAATTCCGGCGGGGCGGCATGCCCTCTATTTCGAATTTCACGGCCTCCAGCACGCCCAGTTCGTTGCCTTCCGATTTAGCCTTGATTGAACGGTAACGGAGGAATAAACTTAATATTGTTAGGGAAAATATGACTATATGGGGGATATAAAGTTGAAAAAAGTAATTTTAGTTAGTGCTGGCTTGCTTGCTGGCCTCGCCTTGACGACTTATTCTGGGAAGATGGATCATGCTGCAACGCCAACAACGGTGAATGCCAGCCAGGTAGTGACGCGGACCAGTCATGATAATGTTTCCTTAAGCAGCCTGCAACCGAAGGAAGTTGCGGCGGCCGCCTTGGTTGCCGGGGCAAAGGATAACGATGCCTGGTCAAACCTAGCCGACAGTGCCACGAATGACGATGGCGACCTTGAAGTTGACGTCGTATCAGCGGATGGGGTCACGCAAACGGGTACTGGTAAGATGTACTTGTTGACCCTCGACGGTAACGACGCGGGAATGGTTAATGGCTACACCCTGAGTGCGGACGGCAGTACCGTTTACCTGTACAGCGAGGGGATGCATGATTCAGGGGAGTGGACGGTTGCGCCATTCAAGACGGTTTCAGCCCGCCACCTGGTTAAGCTGGCCCACAGCAATGCCTCTGTTGATGACATTGCCAGCAACGTTTCAATTGAAGTCGATGATGACTAAAGAATAATGATTTGATTTCAAACCAAACTAATTTGTAGAATCACAATTGCCCATAACTGGTAATTGTGATTTTTTGAATTTAAATTGCACACGTAAAACCACTTGATAGTAGGCAATCAACGGCCACTATCACATTTGTGAATTGACATTTTGTGTCATTTTTAATATGATTGACAATATCAAGAACAAGCATAATAAAATTTATGGCAATAGGGCCGTATTTTTTATCAGTTATTGCCACAAGGAGTCAATCATGAATGACAAAGTAACGATTAAGACCATCGCCAAAATGGCGAATGTGTCGCATACTACTGTATCGCGGGCGCTAAACGACAGCCCGCTCGTTAAAGAAGATACAAAGAAGAAAATTCGTAAATTAGCCGCCCGGATGAACTATACGCCCAACCTGAACGCTAAGGCACTGGTGGAGAAGAAGTCCTTCATCATCGCGGTTTACTTCACTGACCTGGCCGACGGGACTTCACCAAGTTTCATGTCCAAGTCGATTCACCAAATCAAGGAATTCCTGCCGAGTGGCTACGAAATTGCGGTCGACAGCTTCGCCAGCCTACGCCGTTCCAAGCAGAGCATCAACCTCCGTTTTGATGGGGCCCTGGTGGTCAGTCAGTCGGACTCTGACGATGAGTACATTGACCAGCTGGCCGCCACCGGAAAGCCCCTGGTGGTCTTAAACCGCAAAATTGACCGGGACGACCTTTGCAACTACGCGCCGGACGATTACCTCGGCACCGCCACGGCGGTCAACTACCTTTTGCGGATGGGCCACACCAAGATTGCCACGATTACCGGACGAAAAGAATTTGCCTCGGCCCACCTCCGTCTGCGGGCCTTCTTAGAAACCCTCCATCAGCACAAGATCGATGTCCCGAAGGAATGGCAGGTCAGGGGAAACTACAGCATCACCTCGGGCTACCAGGCAATGGAAAAGATTCTCAACACTGGGAACCTGCCGACTTGCGTCTTCGCGGCGAACGATGATATGACGATGGGGGCCATTCGGGCCTGTGAGGATTACGGTTACAAGGTCCCTGACGAAATTTCCTTCATTGGTTTTGACGACAACGCCTATTCCAAGTTCTATAATCCGCGGGTCACAACCATCCGGAAACCAACGAGTGAACTAGCGGAGAACGGCGTCAAGGCCCTCCGTGACCTGATTGACAACCGGGAACTTCAGCTTCCCCGTTTCTTAAACCTGAAGCCGTCCCTTGTTGTTCGCGACTCGGTTAAAAAATTGAATTAGGAAAATAAATGACCAGTAGTGAACAGGTTACCTGAACACTGCTGGTCGTTTGCATTTGCGCGGGTTATTTTAAGGTAAAGTTATGGTCATACTTACGAACCAGGTGGACGGCTTCGTCCAGTTCGCCTTCCCCGGTTCCCTCAAGAATGGCGTAGGCAAAGGGCTTGACCCGGTTAATGAAATTGACGTAGCGCTCCACGTCAACCACGCCGCTACCAAAGGGGACACGCACCCTTTGACCATCGACAAATTTGACGTCACTGAGGTGGAATACCCAGATACGGTTGCCATAGAGGCGGTTGGCGTTTTCCAGAATGTCATCCTGGTCGTGGCAGTTATCCGCCGTCAGCATGTTTGCCAGGTCGAAGATCACGAACAGGTTGGGACTGTTGACCTCGTCTATAACCTGACGGACGGCGTAGTTGTTGTTCATGGGGTGGTTGATCCCCGGTTCAATTGCTAACGGGCTACCAAGGCGGTCCGCATCCTTCGCCATGACCTTCACGGCCGCGATTACCCGGGTCAGGGCCTCGACGGTATAGTTATCCCGGGAAAAGCCGGCGGGGGAGAGGACATTACCGGTCTCAGTCCCGACCACCCCGGCATGGAGGAACCTGGCGGCCGCCAGACTATCGGCAAAGGTCTGGAGATTTTCCCACTGGGTCTCCCGGTCGTAGTCAATGATGTTGACATAGTTGCCCAGCACAGCAATCCGCACCCCAGCTTCTCTGAACTTGCCGGCCACCATGTTTAACAGTCCCGGTGAGTAGGCATCGGTACTGGGAACGATTTTGGGCAGGAACTTGCGGGGATCAAACTGAACATTGTTGAGACCGTAGTTTTTGGTAACGGCAAAGAGGTGGGCAAATGAATGCTCGCCAATGTCCTGGGCCCGTAGCCCGACTTGAATGGTCGTCTAATTCACCTCAAACTTGGAAATACACTTTTACACGCCCTATGTTAATTTTGAAAGCGTTATCATTACACTATTACTTATTTTAGCCCATCCAGTCGATTTTGGAACCCCTTGCAAAGAAAAAGTGATGGGGTATAATTAATTTTGAAAAAAGAAACAGTATTTCTAAATAAGAAATGGAGGACGATTTTCGATGAGTTTTAAGATGGTTACACGTTATGCCCACAGTCCCAAGGACATCCAGCACTACGATACGGCAGAACTACGTCAGGAATTTTTGATGGAGAAGATTTTCTCCCTCGGTGACATTCTTCTTACCTACACCTACAACGACCGGATGATCTTTGGTGGGGTCACCCCGAAAGCAGGCGAACCCCTTGAAATCAAGCTTGATAAGGAACTGGGGGTTGACTTCTTCCTCCAACGGCGGGAACTCGGTTTCATCAACATTGGTGGTGCCGGGGCCGTGACGATTGATGGCAAGAAGGACGAAATTGTTGCCCACGATGGCTACTACATCGGGATGGGGGCCAAGCACGTGGTCTTCGAATCCGCTGACTCGGCTAACCCGGCCAAGTTCTACGTGGTTTCAACACCGGCCCACAAGACCTATCCTAACAAGAAGCTACCTTTCAAGGACGCCATCGCCATGCCAATGGGGGACCAGAAGAATATGAACAAGCGGACCATCTACAAGTACATCGACGCTTCTAGCATGGATACCTGCCAACTCCAAATGGGCTACACCGTCCTGGAACCCGGTAACTCCTGGAATACGATGCCGTGCCACACCCATGCCCGGCGGATGGAGACTTACATGTACTGTGAGTTTGGCTCTAAGGACACCCGGGTCTTCCACTTCATGGGCAAGCTGGACGAGAGCAAGCACATTGTCCTGGAACCGGAACAGGCGGTTGTTAACCCTAGCTGGTCCATCCACTGTGGGGTGGGGACGACCAACTACGCCTTCATCTGGGCAATGTGTGGGGAAAACCAGACCTACGATGACATGGACATGGTTGACATGCACGATTTGAAGTAAGGAGGGCTATCACATGCCACAATCACAAGAAGAAATTAAACAAAACGAAGCCGCCTTAGACAAGTTCAAGATGTCTGCCTTTGACCTGACCGGCAAGGTTGCCATCATCACCGGTGGGAACACCGGACTGGGGCAGGGGTACGCCGTTGCCCTAGCTGAGGCCGGTGCTGATATCTTCATCGCTGCGCACAGCACCCAGGGCTGGGACTCAACCCGGCAGATGATCGAAAAACGGGGTCGGAAGGTTGAATTCATGCAGGTCGACCTGACCACGCCGGGGGTCGCTCCCAAGGTAATCGCTAAGGCGGTCGACGCGTTTGGCCACATCGACATCCTGATCAATAACGCCGGGATGATCAAACGAAACCCAATTCTGGAGTCCAAGGACGCGGACTGGGACGCCGTTATCGACATCAACCTGAACGCGGTTTACCACATGTCAATGGCCGTCGCCAAAGTGTTTGCTAAGCAGGGCCACGGGAAGATCATCAATATCGGTTCGATGCTGTCCTTCCAGGGTGGTAAATACATCCCGGCCTACACGGCATCCAAGCACGGGGTCGCAGGTTTAACCAAGGCCTTCGCCAGTGAAATGGGGGCCTATGGTGTCCAGGTCAACGCCATTGCGCCCGGTTACATCAAGACCGCCAACACCGCCCCGATTCGGGCAGATAAGGCCCGGAACAAGGAAATCCTTGACCGGATTCCGGCAGGGCACTGGGCAGAGCCCCACGAGCTAATGGGGGCAGCGGTATTCTTGGCTAGTGATGCGGCCAACTACGTCAACGGTATAATCATGCCAGTCGACGGTGGCTACCTGGTTCGTTAATATATAAGGGGGTAACGGATTCCCAGCTTGGGGATGGCGCTACCCGCTTTTTGAAAGGTTGAAATAATGGAAAGTAAAATGTACGGCACGGTCCTCCTTAAGGCCAAACGGATCCTCGACTGCATTGCCCATGCTGATGCGGGGATGACCTTGAGTGCATTGGACGGGCAACTCGATATTTCAAAACCCACTATTTACAAGATCCTCAAGACCCTGGAATACTGTGGCTATGTCCGGGTCGTCCTGGTAGGGGATGAGAAGGTCTACCACTTGGGGACCATCTTCCTGGAGTATGCTCAGGCGGTCAACGACTCGATTGACATTGTCGAAATAGCCAACCCCTTCTTGAAGAAGTTGCGTGACCAGACCGCGGAGACGGTCAATCTGGGGATTGCGGAAGATAACGCCATCGTCCTCTTATCCAAGATGGAGAGTACCCACAGCATCAAGCTGGTCTCCGTCATCGGCGGCAAGATGCATATGTACTCATCAGCGATGGGCAAGGCCATCCTGGCGACATATTCACGTGAACAATTGCAAAATTACGCCAACCAGGTTGCATTTCAGCAGATGACACCCAAGACCGTTGCCAGCAAAGAAGCCCTGCTGGCAACCATCGACGAGACGCGGGACCAGGGCTACGCAATTGATGACGTTGAAAACCAGCCGGGGGTCTACTGCCTCGGCTTTTCCCTGGTTGCTAACGGCCAGGTCTACGGGGCCTTTAGCATCAGTACTCCGGAGTTCCGGATGACGGCGGCAAAGAAGGAAAAGTTTGTCGAACTCGGTAAGCAGACCCAGGCCGAGATTGAAAATCACCTCTAATACTTAGCAATCTTATATAGTTGAAAACACTATACAGTAACCGAAGGGGGCGCCAGCGTTCGGTTTATCCGAATACTGGCGCCCCCTTTGTGCTTTCCGAAGACTTGCCGCGCATCGTAAATCGAGCTAGCCAGCTGTTTTTTGCTTCCTTTTCCTTTGTGAAGAGCTCACGAGAGAGAAATAGGGGTAATAGTTTAGTACATCAGCTTCCTATAAGATGATCTAAAATCAGTGAGAGTGAAATGATACACAATAGTTACTCAACGCCGAAAACGCTTACTTTGTGATATATATCAATATAATCTTTATAATTGGACACTTTATTATAAAAATTAGGTACTGACCAATAAAATTAACCAAAAACGTTATTTTTTTCACAAAATATGTTAACGTTTTCAGCTAATTGTGGTAATATAAGAATTGTTAAAGGAATTTGTTACAGAATGTGTGTTTTGTGAACTAATTTCTTTACAGTTTGCAATTATTTGCATGTTTAGTTTCTAGGTATTGCTAAATGTGGACATATGAGGTGCCATTTTATTTTTACATCCAATTGTTCACGTGTGTTTTTTATAAGGAGGGCTTACCGTATGAGCGAGAAACAAGCGTCCGCTGCTGCTGCCACAGCGCCGGCAAAGGACGGTACGGTTAAGAAAGTTGATAACTTCAACAAGCAAATTCCAACCCACCAAAAGATTTTCTATGGTTTTGGTGACTTTGGGAACGGATTTATGTTTGACCTTGGTCAGGCTTACCTGACTAAGTTCTGGATTGATGCCGCCGGCATTGGTGCCGGTGCGGTTGCCGGGATCTTCGCCTTTACTAAGATCTTCGATGCCTTTATGGACCCAATTGCCGGTTCATTCGTCGATGGACGGAAGAACATTGGTAAGCGGGGGAAGTTCCGTCCGGTTATGATGATCTCCGCAATTATTCTGGGGATCATGACCGTGGTTACCTTCACAATGCCAATGGGCTTATCCACTGGTCAAAAGATCATTTACGCATACGCCGTTTACATGATCTGGGGGGTTGTTTACTCCTTTACTAATGACCCGTATGGTTCGCTAGCGTCGGTCATGTCACGGAACCCGCAAGACCGTAGCTTTATGGCGACGACGCGTCAGGTTGGTTCCGTTGGTGCCCAGTTTATTGCTGGGGTTGCCTTTATTCCGCTGATGGAATTAGTCGGTGGGGGAATGAGTAGTAAGGACCAACTTCATGGTTACTTCTTCGCCGCTACTGTCTTTGCTATCATCGGTATCTGCATGTTTGCCGTATGTTACTTTGGAACCAAGGAAAACGTTAAGGTTCACCGTGATAAGAACGCTAAGCGGGAAGGCTTTGGCGATTACATCAAGGTTGTCTTCACCAATGGTCCACTGGGTGCCTTAATTCTGATGACCTTGTTCACGATTTCTGCGATGAACACCAACAACCAAATGATGGTCTTCTATGCTCAATACAACCTGGGTAACATTGGTTTACAGCCAATTATCAACGCCATCATGATGGGTTGCTCCATCGTCGGTGTCTTCATGATTCCTACCCTGACCAAGCACTTTGGTCAGAAGCGGACTGCAATGTGGTCATTCGTTGTTGGTGCGGTTGCCAACATCTTGAACTTCTTCCTGCCAACCAACGTTGTAACCTTCATCGTCTTAGTTACGATTGGTTACACCGCCCTGGCTATTCCAAACGGTATTACTTGGGCCATGGTTTCCAACGCCATTGACTACGGTGAATGGCACACGGGAATGCGTAAGGAAGGTATTACTTACGCCGCCTTCAACTTCTCCCGGAAGATTGCCCAATCACTGGCTGCCTTAGTTAGTGCCGGTGTTCTTGCCGTTACTGGTTACGTTGCTAACGCCCAACAATCCGCTAAGACCCTGCAAGGGATCAAGGCTGCGATGACTTTGTACCCTGGCTTCTGCTTAATTATGGCTGCCATCATCATTGGCTTCCTTTACAAGATCAGCGACAAGAAGTTCAAGCAAATTGCTACTGACCTTGATAATGGTAAGTGGGAACACGGTACTATCGGCGACGAAGATGTTAAATAATTTGAACCCTGCTTAGGAGGATGCATTATGACTTTATTAGATAAGAATTTTCTGTTAACTAACGAATGGGCCAAGAAGTTATTCTTTGACTACGCTAAAGACATGCCAATCATTGACTTCCACTGTCACCTGAACCCCGAGGAAATTTACGAGAACAAGAACTACGCAAACATCACTCGGGTTTGGCTCAACGAAGATCACTATGGTGACCACTACAAGTGGCGTTTGGAACGGGCAAATGGTGTTCCTGAAGACCTGATCACTGGTGACGCTGACGACTATGACAAGTTCATGGCTTGGGCTGGTACCATCGAAAAGGCCGTTGGTAACCCTGTTTACGAATGGACCCACCTGGAATTACGGCGGTTCTTCGGCATTGACGAACCACTCTCCCGGAAGAATGCTCCGGAAGTATGGAAGAAGGCTAATGCCCTCCTGCAAACCGATGAATTCAAGCCACGTAACCTGATCAAGCTTTCCAACGTTAAGGCGGTCTGCACGACGGATGACCCAGCATCTGACCTGCACTACCATAAGCTTTTGAAGAAGGACGAAAAGGAAAATGGCTTCCGGACCCTGCCAGCTATGCGTCCAGATAACCTGATTCAAATCAACAAGCCAACCTTTGCTGACTACATCAAGCAATTGAGTGACATCTCTGGTGTTGAAATCAACTCCTTCCGTGACTTGATCAAGGCCATGGAGCAACGGTTCCAATACTTCAACGACATGGGCGGTCGTCTGTCCGACCACTCACTCTGGACATTCCACTTCGCTGAAGCAACTGATGAAGAACTGGATGCCATCCTGAAGAAGGCTGAAGCTAACGAAGAAGTCACCGGCGTTGAATACGACAAGTGGCTGACAATGTTCCTTGAAGAAATGATGAAGCTGAACAAGAAGTTCAACTGGACGATGCAGTTCCACGTCAACTCTATCCGTGACCTGAACCACCCAATGTTCAAGAAGTTGGGCCAAGACACGGGTTACGATGCAATGGGGACCCAACCAGACATCGTTGCTGAAATTCAACAACTCTACACCAAGATGCGTGACACCAACGACATTCCAAAGACAATCTTCTACTCCCTGAATCCAAACGACTGGATGCAATTAGTAACTCTGATGGGCTGCTTCCTCGAAGGTGGTAAGCAACGGATGCAACTCGGGGCTGCATGGTGGTTCAACGACACTGCTGAAGGGATGACAACCCAACTGCGGGACTTCGCACAACAAAGTCTGCTGCCTAACTTTGTCGGGATGCTGACTGACTCCCGGAGCTTCCTGTCATACCCACGTCACGAATACTTCCGTCGGGTACTATGCAACTTCTTCGGTGACCTGGTTGAACAAGGCCGGGCTCCAGAAGACGAGGAATACCTGGGCAAGATTATCCAAGACATTGCCTACAACAACGCATACGAATACTTCGGCTTCTTCAACGACGCAAAGCCAGAAGAACTGTTCGCAAAGCACGACAATCCTTTCCAATACTAATTAATTGAAGGGGAAAAAGGATGGAAAAACATGTTTTCCCATCCTTTTGTTGTTTAGAATAGGGGTTGATTCAATGACAGTTGACCAAGGAGAAGCTTTAAATATTTTACACACGATTGGGATAGATAAGCTCTACCCGATTGTCCGTATCCACTTTCGTGTTATCTAATAGTTCGACCAGGGCCCGATTTTGAAAATATGGACGCTGACTAAGGTCGCCCTAGTTGGACCTACTTAAGGGACCGAAAATGCGGCCTCATTTGAATCAGGAAGACACGAGAACCCGTCTGGGAACGACCGTCCTGCAGATCATGCGTGACCTTCTGGACAACTACGCCTTGAAATTTGCCTAAATTGATATTGTGAACGCTACCAGAACTGATATAATAGTTTTTAAATAAGACAGATTGTAAAATTTAAGTTGAACATTTAAGTGGACAGAAAAAACCATCAAGGTCTTTAATGGTGTTACCACACAAT
>NZ_CANCWN010000044.1:0-11149 GCF_947381485.1 Limosilactobacillus avium
GGCATACACCAATCGAGATCTTCCTGCTTAATTTACGTCATTAAATTCGTTCAAGTTATTTCTTGCAATCTGCCAATAGTAAAGATTAAGGAGATGGCTATTATAACAATTGAGGAAGAAGCTTTTCAAAAGCAGCGCCCGGACTTCAGTCAGTTTCCCGCTGCCGGTTTTACCAGGCACCAACATGACTACCAGTTTACCCAGGACTTCATGGACGGCCAGTTCCGGGCCGTCCTCCGGGTTAGTGATGATGGTCAAGTTAGCGGAAATGTTATTGACCGAAGCACCGGCGAGGAATACCTCCCCCTGCGGGCAATTCACTGCGGCCCCTTCGCTGCCCAGGTCAAGGCAGCCTACATCGACCTCCTTCACGAGATTGCCCGGCAGTGCTTCACCGCTGTCCCCTTCCATGGTAACCAGGCGAACCGGCTCGCCACCTGGATTAACCAGAAATTTCATGACCAGCCGGAATTTGTTTTCAAGAAGCTCCCGGATTACGCAGCCTTCCGTGAACCCCAGTCGCAAAAGTGGTACGGCCTGGTAATGAACATCCCCTGGTCCCGACTGACGGATAAGGGCGCCCACGGCAAAGACAAGGTCGAAGTCATTGATTTACGCTGTCCGTCCCAGCAACAACCGGCCTTACTCAAGCAGGACGGGGTCTTTCCCGGTTACCACCTCAGCAAGAAGAACTGGATCTGTGTGACCCTCGATGATACCCTGCCCGATGTAGCGATCAAAGAGATGGTCCAGGCTAGCCGCCACCTCCTTACCAAGCCCCGAGCCTGGCTGGTCCCCGCTAACCCGAAGTACTATGACATCATGCACGCCTTTGTCGACAGCGATACCATTACCTGGAAGCAGTCAACCAAGGTGCGGGTTGGCGATACGGCCTATATGTATGTTTCTGCCCCGGTTAAGGCAATCATCTACCGCTGTCGGGTGGTGAAAACCGATATTCCCTACGATTACCAGGGCCCTGAGCTAAAGATCAAGCGGGTGATGCGGCTCCGTTTCGAAAAAGAGTACGACCACGACCGATTCACCCTCGCCTACATTAAGCAGCACGGGGTCACCTCCGTTCAAGGCCCCCGCCACGTCCCGGCTGAACTGCTCAAAGAGCTCGAGAAATGAATAAGAGTGACTTCATCATGAAACTCAACACTATCGACATCCATGGTTTAAAGGTTTTCCGCCGGGAAAGCGGCAACCAGGATCAGCCAGTCTTTCTCCTTCTTCACGGCTTTCCAAGCTCAAGTGCCATGTTCCGCAACCTAATACCCATGTTGAAAAAGGACTTCCACGTGATTGCCCCGGACTACATTGGCTTTGGCCAGTCCGCCTCACCGCAGCATACTGCCTTCAACTACACCTTCCAAGACCTAACTAACTACGTCGATGACCTCCTGACCACGCTGGGCGTTGGCAAGTTCTACATGTATGTCTTTGACTACGGTGCCCCAATTGGTTTCAACCTCGCCGTCCGCCATCCTGAACGGGTTTTGTGAATCGTTAGTCAGAACGGGAACGTTTACCAAGAAGGGCTCGGTAAGAAATGGGCAAGGGCACAGAAAATACTGGGCCCACCTGACCAAAGCGTTGCGCGAACAGTATAAAACTGCCTTTGTCCCAGAAACTATCAAGGGTCAGTACCTTGGCGGCGAGCAGCCGGGCGCAGTGGGTCCCGATGGCTACAGTCTGGGCATCTACTACACCAACAAGTCGGGTTACGCCGAAAACTAGTCTGACCTAATTTTTGACTACCAAAACACCGTCGCTAATTATCCAAAATACCAGTCCTTCCTGCGTAAGTACCAGCCGGCATTAATCGTTGCCTGGAGCAAGGATGACCCCAGCTTCATTTACCCCGACTCTAAAGCCTTCCAGAAGGACGACCCGAATGCCGAAGTCCACCTACTTGATGGTGGTCACTTTGTTCTCAAGTCCCACTGGCAAACGATTGGCCAACTGATCCTGAACAAGTGGGGAAAGTAGCTCAGCACAGCAAAACACCCGTTGCAAACGATTTGAGTACGTTTACGACGGGTGTTTTTTCTATCCTTTCAGTCAGACAAGGTGACTCTCGCGGTACCAATGAACAAAGTCACTAAAGAACGGCAGACTAAAGCGAACCTTTCCCCAGTCATTAGTATCAATTAATTGAGCATCTTTAAGACGTGCCCGGTAAACCGATACATAGTTCTTCGGCTTGGCTAATTTTTCTTGGATATAACTAATCGGTACGTCCGCCTGCGGATAGTCAGCAATAACATCTAACATCCGCCGGTCATTAGCCGACATCTCAGTATATAGCTTTTCGTAAGCATTACGGTACAGGTCGACCTTACTCTTCTCAATCGTTTGTGTAACCACCTGCTCATCAATTACGTCATTCTGACTGAGTCGCCAGGCGTAATAGCCGACCGTTTGAAAGGCATAGGGATAGCCTCCCGCTGCTTCAGCCAGGATGTTCAAATTCACACTATCAATTTCTTTCTCACCATTTTGAAACGCCCGTTGGTAGCTATCAATAATTGACCCGCGATCCAACCGTGCCAGGTAAATTCGATTACTACGGAGAAGAAAGGTCAATACATTGTCATTCTGCAGATCAGAGATTCGACTTGGCAACCCTGTCATGATGAGTGCGATGTCAAACTCTTCACCAATTAGCATCTGGTACATTGAGGCGAACGCCCGGACATCATCACTAACCTCAATTTCATCAATTCCAATTAAGACGGAAATGCCGCGCTGCTTTAACTGCGCTAGCATTTTCTCCAGGACACTTTTGTAGTTAATTGTCTGGGTGGAACTCGTGCTCTTCAGCGTAATACCAAAGACGCTAAAGTTAAGTTCTGCGGAAAAGTTCTTTAATACTTCAGTCCAATCAATCCCCCGAATTTGCTGAAGCCCGTTAATTAGCTGCATTAGTAAATTACCCTGGCTGAGCGTCAGGCGGAGAAAGGCCCAGTTAGGGACCTGTTTCAAGTGGTGCGCAACATTGATTAGAAACACGGTCTTACCAGATCCCCGTACCCCATAAACTATCGATGTTTGGTACTTACCGTCGTGATTCACCAGGCCAGATAGGTAATCGTCGATCGTTCGCTGCTGGTCAAGAACCATTGACGGGACCCGTCCAAAACTGGGTAAAAAGGGATTTCTTTTCATCAGCTAATCGCCACCTTTCTTTTATACTTTTTTTATACTTTCAATTTTTATTTTATACTTTTTTTATACTTTTCGAAAGGGAAAAGGTGGCGTGCGGTGAGAAATGAATTCCACCTAACGCCACCTTTTATCAGTTAGCAGTCATGGGTCCCGCTGTACGCGGCCTTCAACGGTTCATTAATTTCAACAACTTCAACATTGTCCGTCAAGATCTTCGTTGGGCTGACCAGCGGCATCGTGAAGTGCTTGGGGTCAAAGCGAATCTCCATCTGGTCCTCAAACTGGACATTGGCGTATAGTTCGCTCTTGATGTAGATATCACCGATGTTGGAGCTAACCCGCTCGTCAAAGTCCGGCAGGTCAACATCCTTGTTAACAAAAATTAGGCGGTAGTTGGCGTCTAAGTTGCAGTTACCAATTGCGGAAAACGGCCCCACCCCGTCATCGAAGTCGAGGACAACCCGCTTGTCTGGGCTAATATAGTGCTGCAGTCGTTCCATTGCCTTATCCGTCACGATTAACTTCTTCATTCTCTATTCCCCCTTAGTCATCTGATATTTTTACCAACTTTTAGTAAGATACCAAAAAATCTGCTCACGCGAGCTTCCCCAGCACCCGAATCTGTCGGAGGTGGCGCTCAATCCGCCCCTCCTTCTCTAGCTGGGCAAGCTTCCGGGAGAGGGTCTCCGGAGTCGTCCCCAGGTAAGAGGAGAGGTCCTTTAGTTTTAGAGGCAGGGTAACCGTGTCTTCGCCCTGCTGGGCAACAAGGCGGTTGAGGTAGGTCGTCAGCCGTTCCTCAATACTGGGCAGGCCCAGCAGCTGGGTCTGCCGACGAAGACTACTGATTGTCGCCGCCTGGCCGGCCAGGAGTTTCAGGGCGATATCGTGTTGGTTTTGAATTAGGTTGATAAAGTCCGCCCGGTGCAAGATGCAGATATCACTGTCCGTGGTCATTTCAACATAGGAGTTGGTGTTGGCCACCCCCAACAACCAGGTTTCACCAACGTAATCGCCTGTAGTCAAGGTACAGACTACCTGCTCCTCGCCATTGGCGCTCAGCTGGTACATCCGCCCGCGTCCCCGGTGAATGATGATCAACCGGTCACTATTGTCTGGACTGGCAACAATCGTCCCCCGCCGAACATGCTGGTGGTGGATCAGCCGCTCTAGTTGGCGCTGCCGGTCAATCCCCAGTTGGTTAAACAGGGGGACCAGCCGGACGCACAGTTCCTCAACCATTGAATCCACCTCCTTGGGCAACTAAAAGTCATCGTCATCTTCTTCAGTATACAGGCCCGTTTTTAGGTCATGCCCCAAGAAGCGTTGGGCCAGGGCAACCTGGTCCTTAACCCACGTCAGCAGACCAGTTAGGATGTCCACCAGTTCCGGCCAATCCGCCTTTTGTCCCAGGGCGATTGCCTTGGTGATAAACAGAGTCTGGGTATCGAAGTCCTTGATAAGGGCAAATAACTGGTCGCTGCCCGGCTCGTACTTAGTGGCCCCGTCTTCTTCCAGCATCGTGAACTCCTTAAACTGGCCCGTCGTTGTTGGGATGCTTTCGCCGTTGTTAACTAGCAGACGGTTCAAGGTCGCAAACATGACCTGTTCGTGATCAATCCAGCGATCACCATATTGGGCCAGGAAAAGGGCGGCGGGTCCCTTAGCAAACAGTTTGGCCTGGCTGATTTTGAAGGAATGAATCATCAGGTTGGCGATGATGTGACCAGTCATCGCCCCCGCTGTCGGTGTGTGGTGGTCAACGTTACTCTGCTTCAACTCTTGTTCGTATTGCTCCGCGCTCGTCATTTTTAGGCCTCCTTCGTCTTCGTTTCGTGGACCGTGTAGCCCATCTTTTCAATACCTTGTTGAACAACGTCTGGTGAGGTAACGGTTGGATCAAGGGTGAACTTTACCTTGCCGGCGTTGAATAAAACTTTCACGTCAGCAGTACCGTCCACCGCCTCGACGCTCTTTTGAATCTTCGCTAAACATGATGGGCAGGTCAGTCCACCAAGCTTCATCATTACCTTTTCCATTGCTAACACTTCCTTACACGTCCCATTCTAGCTGGATAGGCACGGCAAAAAATTGATCTTGATCAATTTTGGGGAGAATATTTGATTAGGCGCATGCTATTGAGAATGACAAGCAAAATACTGAGTTCGTGAATCAGCATCCCCGACGCCATCTCAACATAGCCCGCAAACAGGCCGATAAACAACAATAGGACGGTTAAAAGGGCAATCGCAATGTTCTCATTCATATTCTTGAGCGTTTGCTGGGCCAACTGACGGCTGGTAACTAAGCTCGTCAGGGCCGATTTTACGAGTACGAGGTCCGAGACATCCATCGCGACATCAGTTCCCGACCCCATTGCGACGGCAACGTCGGCGGCGGCTAGGGCCGGACTATCATTGATCCCGTCGCCAACGAAGGCAACCCGGTGGCCAGTTTGCCGGGTGGTCCGGATAAATTGCGCCTTATCCTGAGGGAGCATCGCCGCGTGAATCTCATCAAGGGGCAGGGCTGCGGCAATTTCCCTGGCTGTTCCCGCGTTATCCCCGGTCAACATTACCAGGCGCTTTACCCCTAACTCCTTCAGTCGCCGCAGGGCTGGCATCGCCTGTGGACGCAGCTGGTCCCTAATTCCAAAGATGGCCAGTTCGCGGTGGTTGGCACTGGCAAAAATCACTATGGAGTTGCCGGCAGCGGATAACCTGGCCGCTGCCCGGTCTAAAGCAGCGTTATTCTTCACTACCCCGGTTACCAGGGCCCGGTTACCCAGCAGGTATTCCTGACCCGCCAAGTTTGCCTTAACACCTCGCCCCTTAACGGTTTGCACATCGTCTACCTTTAGAGCCTGGGACGTTTTAAGGGCCGTAATCGCTCGGGCCAGCGGGTGGTCGGACTGGTGTTCAATTGCCACTGCCTGGTCAATGATGGTCTGTCGATCGCCCGTCAGCACCAAAATTGCCTTAACGGCGGGCTTCCCCACAGTCAGGGTCCCAGTCTTGTCAAAGGCAATTGTGTCGACGCGACGGAGGCTGTCCATTACAGCCGATCCCTTGAAAAGAATTCCCCGGTGGGCCCCATTGCCGATTCCCGCCACGGTCGCAGCTGGAACACCAATCACGAGAGCGCCAGGGCAGCCCAGAACCATCACCGTGGTTGCCAGTCGTAGGTCCCGAGTAATGAGGCCGACCACCACCGCAGCCAGTAGGACGAAGGGAGTGTAGTACTTGGCAAAGCGGTCAATAAAGCGCTGCGCCTTTGTTTGGGAATCCTGAGCCTCTTCCACCAGTTCAATGATCCTACCAAAGGTGGTGTCGTCCCCGACCGCGGTGGTCGTGACGGTCACCGTGCCGTTTTCCAGGATGGTCCCAGCAAACACTTCATCGCCAACGTGTTTGGTGACTAAGCGGGACTCACCCGTGATGCTGGCCTCGTTCACGAGGGCATGTCCGGTGTGGATCCGCCCATCGACCGGTACCTGGGCCCCGGTTTTAACCAGGACGTGGGTACCCGGATCCAGGAAGTCGACATCTTCCCGGTGGGTGGTCCCGTCATCATCAACGACTAAGGCCGTTTGGGGTGCCTGGTCAGCGAGCTCTTTAACTGCCGACCGGGTCTTCTTGAGCGTCACACTTTCCAGGACTTCCCCGAGCATGAATAGCCAGGTGACAATCGCCCCTTCATTATACTCACCAATGATAAATGAACCAACCACCGCGATGCTAACCAGGACGTCAATTGAGACCAGGCGAACCTGGAGTGACGAAATTGACGTGAGCAAGATGGGCATGAGGCCAATGACCCCGACTGCGGCCATGATGACCTGGTACACCACTGTCACTTGTCCCAGCCAGCGTGCAGCTTCGGCGATAACCAGTAGGACGGTCATCAAGATGACGATTGCCTGCCGGTGCTGCGTGAAAAATTGTTGGACCTTAACCATCCAATCCCCTCCTTACACCTTCACAGTATAGAGAAGGTGTAAGGGGTCTTAATTGACCACCATCAAGTTTTTAATTAAAAATCTCCGCAGCATTTTAAAGTGCAACGGAGATTTTTTGCTAATTAACCTTAATCACAATCTTACCAACCACCTGGTGAGCCTTGATCGCCGGTAGGCCCTCCTTGATCTGCGCAAACGGCAACATCTTTTTACAGACGATGTTGATAACAATCCTTCGGTAGGGCCCAGTAAGCCATTGTAAACTCAACCAGCAGGATGAATAGAAGAACCAGTAAAGCGTGCTGAGTCCCCAACGCTGTTGTCTGGTCCAGGGGCCGGACGTGATTGGCCTGACTGGCCGCTACAATGGCCGAGGATACCGACGTCCCCACTGCTCCGGCAAATTGCTGGAGGGTATTCAAGATAGCGTTGCCGTCCCCATTGTCCGTATCCGGGAGACTGGCCAAAGCGCTGGTCATGAGGTTACCAAATGACAGGCCCCCACCCACAGTGAAGGCGAGGTAGAGGAAAACAATGGCAGTGTTGGATAGATCCCCGGTTGCCCAACTGGCCAGGCCAGCTACCGCGAGGATGTTGAGAGCGACTCCCACAAGTACCGGGCGCCGAGCACCAAACCGATCCAGCAATCTACCGCCAAACGGTCCAGTCACAGCACCTAGAGCGGCGCCGGGCAAGACAATCAGGCCCGCCAGCATCGCATTATCATGATTGACCAGTTGAATGTAATTAGGTACGGCCCTACACAAATGACTTTGTTGCTGACAATGGATCTTTAACCGTCGGTAAACCAGCCCAGAAGTTAGAGCAATCAATCATCAGTTTAGCTAACCAGTTTCTTAAAAATAAGGGTTACGTGATTCTGCCGACTGATGGCCACTTGAAAAATGATTATTTCAACCCTGAGCATCGCTTATACCCACCTCACAACATTATTGGAACTAAAGGACAAGAATTGTATGGCAAAGTTGGCCAATGGTTCCAGCAAAATCGGACTGATCCCCATGTCTATAAATTTAATAAAAACCGCTATTCTGCTTTTCAGAACACTAATCTGGATAATTATTTACGGGAACGGCGGATTAACGAAGTCTGGATCTGCGGAGTATGTACCGATATCTGTGTATTGCACACGGCAATTGGTGCATACAACCGTGATTATCAAATTGTCATCCCCCAAAAGGCAGTCGCTACTTTTTCCGCTCTGGGGGCAAAGTGGGCAATGGGACACTTCAAGAATGTCCTTGGAGCAACGATTCGTTAACGTAAGAGGAAGTGTATATCAATGAGTTTTTATGACAGCCAAACTGAAAGTATGGTTGAATCAGCCACTTCAGGTATTCATTTGCACACAATCACTAACCTAGCTGAAGCGCCACAAGCAAATGTAATCATCGTTCATGGATTATCATCATATGCTAAAAGTTATGACCCCTTTGCTAGTTTTCTTGTTAAGCATGATTGCAACGTTTTTCGCTATGATCAGCCTGGCCATGGAAAGTCAGAAGGACCACGGGGATATATGGATTCTTTAGCTGACCTTTATGAAAATTTACATGTAATGGTTAAAAAAACTAAAACGGCTTATCCAAATCTCCCCTTATTTATCATTGGTCATAGCATGGGTGGCGAAACAGTCCTCTTATACGGCATAAAGTACCCGCAAACGGCCGATGGATTCGTAGTGGCTGATCCAGTTTCTATTGTTAAAGCACCAAATACATGGAGTAAGGGTTTAACAGGCGACCCCAAAAAGCAGTTACCTAACATGTTAAGTACAGGACTTAACAGTGACCCACGAGTAGTTCATAGAATTCAAAATGATCCTGCTAATCTTCATCACTTGACTGTCGGAATTTTGCAGAATGAAATTAAGGGAGCTTACTTTCTCCGGGCACACTTAACTGACTTTAAGGATCCACTATTATTTTTACAGGGACAAAAAGACGGTTTGATTGATTATCATGATTCACTGGAAGCTTACGCCATGATTGCTTCCAATGATAAAGAGCTCCATGTCTACTCTTCCCTGATGCACAATATTTTCGACGAGCCTCAACGAAAATGGAATATCTACTCAGAAGTCGTCCAGTGGATTAATTGTCATCGATATTAAAAGAAAAGTAGTTTGATACCGATTTGCAGGTATTAACCTGCTTTGGGAGCATAAAAAAAACGCAACGAGGCACTTTTATATAACGTAAAATAGCCTATTCTAACGATTGAAAATGCCGTCAGAATAGGCTATATAGTGCTGACTAGAAGCGCTGTTTTAAGGTAGCTGAAGCATTAAACGTGTTAAGATTCTGTGTTAAAAGTGTAGTCAAAAACTTTGTTCAAAAGTTGATGTGGCGGGAAAAGTGTCATATTAAAATCACTTTTTTACTTGATGTTTTTTCAGATACTTTGCCACTTTCAACATGACTTCTTCTGAATCGGGAGAGTTAGTAACATCTAAAACCATTTGCCCAGCCTCAATTCCCTCAAAGTGAAGGGTTATTCCGTTTAGGATTAAAAATACTTTTGCAGCTTCAAATGCTGTCCGTTTATTACCATCAGCAAAGAGATGTTTCTTAGTAATCTTTTGCAGATAGTAGGCTGCTTTTAACCAAACCGTTGGATAAGCCTCACGTCCAAAGAAAACCTGCTTTGGCGCTTCAATAACACTATTTAATCCGTTAGTATCCAATACACCAATTGAGCCTTCACCAGCTCGACGAATGATTTGTCGGTTAATTTCAATTAGCTCTTTCTCAGTTAAATATTCCATGTTTACTTATCCTTAAGGAAGTCTAATATTGCTTGATCTTCATCTAAACTTTTGTCCAGAATTTCAGAAAAATGATCATGGGCCTTGTTATCGGTATCAGCAGCCTTAATCACAACACTGCCATCACGAGAGTTAAAGGTCACATTGATTTTATCGTTTACTTTGAGCCCTGCCGCATCCATAATGTCCTTACTAATCCGCACAGCACTTGAATTACCTGATTTGAAAATTTTAGTTGGTGACTTAATAACCATTATTAAGGCTCCTTCCTCTTCGTATATACATTTTTATTATATAATATATACACGAATTTATCCACATAGCTTCTCTTTAGTACATTTTGACACGCGGCTATTCTTATTACTTAAATCATCAAGTTTTATTCCTATTTCTCATATTTTCACACACCAAAATCACCTAAGTACTTGGTACCATTGAATTATAGCGATTCACCGTAGTTCAAAATGACACAGCAGACGCCCACGTGAGAAAAAAGTGAGAAGTCGATAACGTTTTTTAACGTAAAATAACCTATTCTAACGACTTAAAATGCCGTCAGAATAGGCTATTAGACTTTATCTAGTGCTGGCAATTTAGGTGGAACTACAACAAGTGGTTCAAATGGTAGTGGCCTAGCACAAACCAATGCTAACACCAAGCAGAATGCAAGCGTCTTGTTAGGTGCCATTGTTGGTACAGCTACGTTAGGACTTGGGTTAACTAAAGATGGAAAACTGAAACTTGAATAAATAGTTATTTTCAATCTACTTCATTTAATGTTTTTTAGTACAAGGTTTTCAACCTGTTTCAATTAATACTTTCAATACCTATTTCTTCATTTATAGTTAGCTTGCACTAAGTTCTTAATAGCTGTAGTTACTGCCGAGTTCAAACTCTCATTGTTTTCATCAGCGTATTCAACTAAACTCCTATGAAGTTCTGGTTTTATACGAACGTTAAATGTTCCTTTATATGATACTTGTGGTTTAATGTTGTTCTTTTTGCAGTCTGCAATATATTCGTCCACTACTTCTTGGAAGTCCTGTTTTAATTCTACAACAGTTATTCCTTCGTAGGATAACAACCCTTTAATGCCAATTACTTGACCGTATAAAATGTTATCTTCTTCTGAAACGTTAACTGTTCCATAATAATCTGTAAGCACACCATAACGACACGTATTGAAAAAGGCGGTCGTGATCCTCAAGCTTGGATCACGATCGCCCTACTTA
>NZ_CANCWN010000045.1:0-10284 GCF_947381485.1 Limosilactobacillus avium
CCCTTTATAACTTGTGCCATTTTCACCACAATCTTTCATCATTGGCCAGTCAACAAAGCTAATTAATATCTGAACACTACTCTCTGTTAAGAATATTATATCATACTCCAAAACGTATGTTCGATTGAAAGATTAAAAAATAGGCAATTCATCACGTCCTTAAAAGAGCGTGTCTCCTTGCCCGTTTTCAAAAAAATCGGGGGCAAGATAAATCTTAGCCTCCTACAAAAATATAAATATATTTTTCAATGCTAGTAGTTTAATGTTTTGCAGCCAGCTTGTCAATAACCTTATCTAGGAAAACATGTGTCCCGGTTATCTTATTATTTCCTCGGAAATAATCATGATTTCTCACTACCCGTCCATGCATAAACTCATGCAATTCTGCTATCCGTTTTTTCTTTGAAACACCCGGAATTAGGTAATCGTTAATATACAACAACGTGACTATGAGGCTGGGATCTTTATTTATTAATCTTCATTGAGGAACTGTGCACGGCCATGTGTTTATCAGGATAAAGCTGCTTAGCAAGGGCCGTTACCGCGGTCGGGGCCTCGCCAAATGCCGAAGCAATCAGGGCCGCCTTGCCCGGATAATTGACCCCGTCCCCAATCGCGTACACCCCATCCACGCTGGTTTTCATTGTCGAATCAACGTTAATCAGGTTGTGTTCACTGGCCAGGTCTAATGACCACTTTGTCAAGGCCGCGTTGTTGGATGTGAAACCATAGTTCACAATCAACTGGTCCACGTTTAAATCCTTGATTTCATCGCTCCGCCGCTTCTTTAAACTGAGCGTTACCGTCTGGTCGTCTTCAACCTGCATCTTCTTTGGCAGGTATGGAGTCAAGACCTTGACCTGGGACTGCTCCAGGCGGGTAATCGTGTGTTCAAGCCCCCGGAACTGGTCACGCCGATGGACCAAGCTAACCTCCTTAGCAACGGGTTCTAGCATCAGGGCAATATCGATTGCGGAATCACCGCCCCCAAGGACCGCTACCCGCTGGTTACGGTAATCATCACGGTGTTGGACAAAGTAGTGTAGCTGGTGTCCCTCAGCCTCATCGGCACCGTCCAGGCTTAACCGCCGGGGAGTGAAGGCCCCATTACCCAAGGCGATGATCACTGCCTTGGAATGTGACTCCCGTTGACGGGACTTGATCGTAAAGGTCCCATCGTCTTCCTTGATGACGTCATCAACCGTCTCATTTAAAAACTGGTCAACTGGTGCCACCGCCATCTGTTGTTTTAGGCGGTCGACCAGTTCCTGGCCACTCACGCCGGGCATTCCCGCGACATCCCAAATCTGTTTTTCGGGATAGAGGGCGGCAACCTGGCCCCCTAACTGGGGAAGGCTCTCAATCAACTGGGCTTTTAATTCGTGCAAACCACAGTAGAAGGCAGCGAACATTCCTGCGGGCCCCCCACCGATTATCGTTACATCATAACTTTGCTCTGCCATTAAAATTTCCTTTCATCTTTAGTGCTTACTATATTATAGCATTACCGGTATTAAGCAACTAATACCCCCTGAATGATTAATTAATCATCACTGTACGTAAAAGGTTTGACGTGTTGATATAGCAATGTTAAACTTTTTGTAAAAGCGCTACCATCTTGATTGTTTTTGTCACTAAAGTACTTTAAGATGGAGTAGTAGATAAAATTTTTAGTTAACTTTTTGGAGGGACAAGATTATGGCTAAAAGAAAAATGATTCTCGACTTAGATACTGGTGTCGATGACTCCTTAGCAATCGCTTACGCTTTAGCTGACCCTGAAGTTGATCTGATTGGGATCGTTAGTTCATACGGTAACAACCTGCTGGACGTTTGTGCGCAAAACAGCCTTAAGTTACTGGAACTGTTAGGGCACACTGATATTCCGGTATTCAAGGGGCTTCCCCACTCCAGCACATCTGACCACTTCGACGTAATGCAAGTTTCCAAGGATATTCACGGTAACAACGGGATTGGTGAGGTTGAATTGCCAGACCCGCAACGCTCCATTGAAGAAGAATCCGGGGTGGACTTCTACATTGACGCCGCCCACAAGTACGGCAAAGACCTGATTATCATTCCAACTGGTCCAATGACCAACCTGGCAGCCGCCCTGAAGAAGGATCCTGAAATTGCCCACTTGATTGGTAATGTTACCTTCATGGGTGGTGCCCTGACGGTTGACGGGAACGTTACCCCAGCCGCCGAAGCCAACATTAACCAGGATGCCAAGGCTGCTGACGAAGTCTTCAAGTCTGGCTTACCATTAACTATGGTTGGCCTGGACGTCACCCTGCGGACCCTCTTGACTAAGAAGGAAACCCAGCAATGGCGTGACCTCGGTACCAAGGCTGGTAAGGCATACGCGGACATCACCGACTTCTACATTGATGCTTACTACAACCTCGACATTGATAAGCGTGGTTGTGCCCTCCACGACCCACTGGCAGTTGGTGTCGGCATTGACCCATCCTTCGTTCAAACGATCAGCCTGTTCATGCGTTGTGAATACGATCCGGACAGCCCATTCTACGGCCGGACGGTTGGTGACAACGCTAAGCTCAACGACCCGAACCCGAACGTCAAGGTGGCCGTCAACGTTGATAAGGAACGTTATTTGAAGGTCTTCATGGACCACCTGACCAACCTGTTCAAGGAACACTAGGATAAATTTTTGACACTCCTTCACCACCCTTCGTCTTATTACGGAGGGTGGCTTTTTGTATTAAATTATTTTAATATTTCTCTTGCCATTTACTAATTTACCTGTTATGATACAAGCAAGTTAAAACAAAGGAGAAAGTATTCATGAGTTTCCGCTTCACACAATTGAATAATTGGCAAAGCCGGTAACTCAGAATGGCCGTCTATACAGATGCGTTCTGGGTTTTGCAGAATGCATCTGTACCGGCTTTTTAAGGAACCAATTAAGTCCGTACGGATTTTCCACGTACGGTCTTTTCCTTTCGCGCAAAAAAGAGGAGCCCCCACCGTGGAGCTCCTTTTAATTTTTACAAGAAAGGTTGATTCATTATGAAACGAATTATCACAATCATCATTACTTTAGTTGTTGTTCTCGGTGGCTACCTTGGCTTTTCCAAGGCCCAGCAAAATCGCCGTCCAGTTGTCGGCGTCCTGACCATGATGCACCACCCCGCCCTCGACCAAATCTACAAGGGCTTCGTTGCGGGGCTCGCTGCGGAAGGCTACCATAACGGCAAGAACATCAAGATTGAGTATCAGAACGCCAATGGGGACCAGTCCAACCTCAACCAGATGGCCAATAAGTTGATCAACGACCACGCCAAGGTTGTGATGGGAATTACCACCCCTGCCGCCCAATCATTAGCCAACGCTACCAAAGACACCCCGGTCCTGATGGGCGGTATCGGAGACCCGGTTGGTTCACGGCTCGTTAAAAGCATGAAACACCCGGGAGGCAACGTCACCGGGGTCCAGTCCGATAACCCTGTTCGCCAGCAACTTGCCCTGGCCAAGCGCTTTCTTCCTCACGCTAAGCAGCTCGGCTTAATCTACACCTCAAGCGACCCCTCAGCAGAACACCAGGCTAAGCAAATGGAAGCCGCTGCCAAGCAGCTCAACATCAAGTTAAAGGTGGCCACAATTGCCAACTCCAATGACCTTAACCAGGTTTCGCAAAGCCTGCTCAGCCACGTCGATGGGGTAATGGTCCCGTGTGACAACACCATCGCCGGTTCAATGAAGGTCCTCGTTAAAAACGCTGATGCCGTCAATAAGCCGGTCTTCCCCGGTGCAGATACCATGGTGAAGGATGGCGGAGTCGCCTCAATCAGCCTCGACCAGTACGGGATGGGGAAAGCAACCGGGAAAATGGCAGCGCAGATTCTTAAGGGAAAGCGGCCCCAGGACATGGCGGTTGACGACTACCACCACGGCAAACCAGTCCTTAACCTGAAGCAGGCCCACAAGCTCGGTCTTAAGGTGCCCGCCGGTTTTACTAAGGATGCCCAAGAACACGGCCAAGTTATTAAATAACTAGAGAAAGTTCCGGACCAGCAAAGAAACTGCTAAAACGAGGGACCCTAGCCCGACGAGAACTTGCATTAAGCGGCCGGGAAGGTGGCGGACAATTACCGGCCCCAGGGCCCCACCAAGAATATTTCCCAGGAAAAGGGGAATAATGTAACTCCATTCAATGGTGGTTTCAAAGGCAAAGATGGCTACCGAAATGGTGTTCGTGACGGTCATAGCCACGTTTTTGAGGGCGTTATTGACCGCAAACGACTTCTGCCGGTTAACCACCGACAAAAGGGTCAGCATTAAAACACCCGCACCGGCGTTAAAATAGCCAGCATAGACACCGACAATGAAGACCCCAATGGCGGTTAAGACGGTGTATAGGCGGGACCGTTTCAAGGAACGACTATCCGCAGCCATCTCACCCGTTGCCTGCCGCGCCCGGTGAGGGAAAAGCAGGATAATTCCGGCAATGGCAATGCAGAAAGGAACTAACTCCTGAAATAATTTCCCGGGTAATGCAAACAGGAGAAGGGCCCCAATGATGGCGCCCACAAGTACCAGGGGAATAATCATCCACATCTGCTTACGGTCTTTTCGCAACTCCTTACTCGAAGCCACGATGGAGCTATAGGCGCTCCCGATTGTCGACCAGGCGCTGGTTACGTTAGCGATTACCGGTGGAAGCCCCATCATCAATAGTGATGGGTACGAGATTAAGGACGCCAGCCCCGCCGCGGCACTGACAATTCCGGATAGGATCCCGATAACAACCATAACAATAAAAAAGGCGATTCCAGACATAGTTCCCTCCTCTTCTTTTTTCAAAGCAATTTTTATTGTACGCTCCTTCGCCGATAATCTGAATAATTTTACCCATTTGAATTCGTTTTCTTTCTTAGTTATAATCATTGGTGAGATTAATACGATGTCTGGGGTGCCAATTGGCTGAGATAATACCCATTGAACCTGACCTGGATAACACCAGCGGAGGAAGATTCGGTAAGATCAAATCAACGATGCGTTTAATGACGTCCCGGATGCTTTGTGCATTGCGGGACTTTTATTTTACCTAAGACCGCCTTAATCTTAATACTTTCAAGGAGCAGTCTTATCATGCGTAACAAAACTTTTCATTTACGAGACATTATTCTACTGGCCCTAATTGCAATTATTTTCGGCGTAATTTACTACGCCGCGGCCTTCGTCTACAACGGCTTAACGGTCCTCTTAACACCGGTTGGCTATGGTCCCATGGCCAATGACATTACGATGGGCATTTGGTGTATGGCCGGTCCCCTCGCCGGCTTCATGTTGCGCCTCCCCGGAGCCGCCTTCTTAGGTGAATTTCTCGGTGCTGCCGTGGAGATGTTTCTTGGTGACCAATGGGGCGCTGCCAACTTAATTTCCGGAGCGGTCCAAGGGATTGCCACTGAGTTAGGTTTTACCGTCACCTTCTATAAGCTTTACAACTGGCTTACCGTTATCCTCACCAGTCTTTTCGCCACCCTGGTTACCTTTGGTTGGGACTGGTTCCGGAACGGTTACAGTCACTTTGCCCCCCACATGCTGGTCATCATGCTGGTCGTCCGCTTTGTTTCCATGCTGGTCTTCTCCGGTATCCTGGTCAAGCTGATCGTCAACATGCTGGTTCGGGCACACGTCATCAAGGGGTAGACCATGAACATTGTTGAAGTCAACAACTTAGCATTTGCCTTTGACCACCAGTCCCCCGTTCTTGACCGGGTCACGGTTAATTTTCCTGCCCAGCAGACCGCCTTGTTGACGGGACCGTCGGGTTGCGGGAAGTCAACCTTTCTCCGTCTCTTGGCGGGCCTTTTGCCCAAGTATGGCGGCCAGGTTAGCGGGGGGCAAATTGCCTTTCCCAATGGGCAACCAACGATTGGGATGCTCTTTCAGGACCCCCTGACCCAGTTTGCCCTTGATACCCCCCGCCACGAGCTTGAATTCGTTCTTGAAAACCAGCGGGTTCCGCACGCCAAAATTGCCGACCAGGTTCAAGCGGCCCTCGACTTCTGCCAGATTACGGACCTGGCAAACCGTAAGATCACCTCGTTATCTGGCGGTCAGCAACAAAGGGTGGCCCTGGCGGTCATCATCGCCCGGCAGGCGGATATTCTCCTTCTTGACGAGCCCTTTGCCAATATCGACGAAGCCAACCGGCAATTTTTAATGGCGCAGCTCGGTAAACTCGTAACTGAACACGGGGTTACCCTAATCATTGCTGACCACGACTGCCACGGCTACCAGGACCTCGCGCCCCAAATCTATGACTTCACTGACCACCATATTGTGGGCCTTTCGTCTGCCGCTAGCCACCACCGTCTGACAGCTGCTGACAAGGCGGCAACCCGTCAACTGGTCTTTGCTGCCCCCCAGCCGACTGCCCCGACAGCTTTTAAGCTCAACAATGTTTCCCTCGCGCGCGGTAATCACCAGTTGTTAAACATCGACCAACTGGCAATTGTTAAGGATAAGATTACCCTAATCACTGGTCCCAACGGCACTGGTAAGTCAACATTTTTCAAGGCCCTTACTAAGTTAATCCCCTTCCGGGGGCAAATCAACTACCAGGGGCACCCAATTAACCACATCAAGGACCGCCGCTACCGGCAAGAGGTCGGGCTCGTCTTTCAGCGGGCCAATGACCAGTTTATCGACGTGACAATCAAAGAGGAACTGGAATTAAGTGCCAAAAATGGTCACCACCCCTACTTCAAGGCCCACCTGCAGGACGCTCTCAAAGCCCTCGGGCTAAATAATCTTGGTGACCGGGTTGTCTACTCCCTCAGTGGGGGACAGCGGAAAAAGCTCCAGCTACTGGTAATGCTCATGATGGGGCAGGAAGTCCTTCTCCTCGACGAGCCGTTCGCGGGCCTAGACCACGCTTCCCTGCAGGCGGTCTTTCAACTTATCCAGGCTGCCCAGGCAACAAGACCGCAGACGATCCTCATCATCAGTCACCAGCTTGACCGAATTGACCAGTTAGCAGACTTCCACCTGATCCTCCATGACCACCGACTAACTTACCAGGAGGCCCCGACCCATGAATCCTAGTCTCAAACTCATCTTTGCCCTGATTATTTCCCTGGAAATAACCTTTACCACCCACCTAACGGGAAACCTGGTAATAATCATCGGCGCCTTACTAATCCTGGTCTACCACCGGGTCGGTCCGCGCAAGGTCTTTAAACTGGCCCTAATTACCCTAATTCCGGCTGCAGCCCTGTTTGTCACCATGGCCTTCTTCTCTCCCGGGCACAATGTTTTCTTTGCCTGGGTCCTGGTCAGTCGGCTGTACTGCTACGTCCTTGTTGGTGGTGCGGTAACCCTCACCACTAATAAGCTGACCCTGATCCGGTCCCTCGAGCAAAACTGCCACCTCCCGAGTAAGTTTGCTTACGGGTTCCTGGCTGCACTAAACCTGGTTCCCCGAATAAGGCAGGCGGTCGTCACCATCCGGGTTGCTGGCCAGATGCGGAGGGTCAACCTCCACTGGTGGTCACCAACTCTCTACTTCAAGGCCATCCTCTCCGCAATTCAGTGGTCGGACCAACTGGCCCAGGCAATGGAAACGCAAGGCTTTGTCGAGGGGGCACCACGGACCGTTGCCCAGCCAATTGATATTACTAAGCGGGACTGGTTACTTTTAATCATTGGTCTGGCCCTTGTCCAACTAGTATTAATTGCGCTCCCCTAATTTATCGGGCATAATATAAAGAAAAAGAAAGGATCAAAAATGGATAATAATACTAGTCTAACAACGCGAATTGTTAACGCGCTTTCTTACTTCAGCATTTTCTTCTTGCCGGTCATCTTCCCCCTGATCGTATGGATCGTTGCCCGTGCAAGTGAGGAGCCGTCCATTACTGCCAACGCACGGAAGGCTTTTTGGAGCCAAATTTTCCCGCTCATCTACGGAATCTTCGCCATCCTCGTGCTTAGCTTGAGTGCCTTCCAGGACTTCACCGCTCATGGTGGTGCCCTGTTCGGCATCCTGTTAACCTTCGCATTACTGATTGCCCTCCTCCTCTTTATCTACAATGTCGCGATGGGGGTAAAAATGCTTCTCGGACGGGAATAAGCTCAATTACTCGTAGTGGCTGGCGGAACAATCATTCCCCGGCTTCTTTATTTTCTTTGCACAAGGTGGTATTTAATTATGGAATTGCTACTTGGAATCATCCTCCTCTTAGCAACCGTTGTTGTTGCTAACATCATTCACCTGATCTTTCCCCGGGTTCCCCTGTCAATCTACCAAATCCTGGCGGGGGTTTTGTTGGCGTCCCTTCCCACGGCAGCAACCAACTTTACAATGCACCCGGAATTATTCATGATGGTCGTCATTGCCCCTTTAATGTTTAATGATGGGCAAAATCAGTCTTTTCGTTACTTAAGTAGGAACTACAAGTCGATTTTCTCAATATCCGTCCTGCTGGCCCTCGTAACGGTTCTGGTGGCGGGGAGCATCTTGCACCTAGCAATGCCAACGGTCTTCCCGTTTGCCCTCGCCTTCATCCTGGCCGCAATCATTACGCCGACCGATGCGGTTGCCGTTAAGTCAATCACCTCAAACATGACCGTTCCAGAAAATGTCAACGGGGCCCTCGAATACGAGTCCCTCTTCAATGACGCTTCCGGAATTGTCCTTTTGGAGCTTTCCCTCTCTGCCTACCGGTCTGGGGAATTCTCCATTGGTTACGGATTGTGGTTCTTCATCTACGTCTTCTTCGGTGGGATCATCTTTGGGGCCATCTTCGGTTACCTCTTGATTACCCTGCGACAACGATTGATGCGGCGCCACGTCGACATCGGTTCAATCGTCATCCCCATTAACGTCATGACCCCGATTGTCATCTACTGGTCTGCCGAGGAAATTCACTTCTCCGGTATCCTGGCCGTGGTTTCCGCTGGGATTGTCCACAGCATCCTTTACGACCGTCTCCAGCTGACTTCCACCAAGGTCCAGATGGCAACGACCACCATTTGGACGATTGTTAGCGACTCCCTCAACGGTATCGTCTTCGTCCTGCTTGGGGTCATGCTGCCCCAGGTTATTCGACGGACGGCACCCCGGAACCTCCTCGATCTAGCGTTGATTGGACTGGGCCTTTACCTTATTATGACGGTTATGCGCTACCTCTGGGTCCGGTTCCGCCTGGTCAATATCGACTCTGAAAAGGCTCACCTCAAACGCGATAGCCTCCTAATGGGCATCGGGGGAATGCACGGAACTATCACATTGTCGCTGGCCTTCTCCCTGCCAGTAATCATTAACCACCACGAATTTGCCTTCCGTAACTCAATAATCCTGATTGCGGCCTTCGTTATCCTAATCAGTATCCTGGTGGGGGCAATCGTTTACCCAATCATGCTCCCATCAAAGGCCCGCGATTACAGCCAGGAGGAGTTTCAAAAGTACCTGACCGCCACGGTCCACTACGCAATCAATGACCTTCACGGGGATAACAACCATCCCCGCGAACGGGCGATGGTTAGGGACCAGCTCAGCACCCAGGCACACCAGTTCCACAACTTTGACAACAACCTCTTTAAGCAGCTGATGAACCGGACGCACCAGGTGGAACTAGCAACCATTGACCACCTGACGGATGAAGGCGAAATCACCGAGCAGGAGGCCCAGGCCTACTCCCGGTTTGTCACCCGGTCGGCCCTCCGCGGTGGTCAGCACGGCCTGCTGGAATTTTGTAAGGTAATGATTCACCGCCTTAAGTGGCGGCTTAACCGGTGGCACTACCTCAAAAAACATGGCCAAAAGCTTGACGCCAAGCAGAAAAAACTGATTGATTCTAAGCGTGCCGCCTTCAATAAGATTCAACTGCTTGTTTACCGCAACGTGGAACGCTACCTCCATTCGGTCTCTAATCCGAACAATTTAAACGAAATTGCGATGGTCCAACGAGTCTACCTCAAGCGTAAGGAATTCTTCAACCGGGATCGGACGGTCGACAATGATGTCGTAACGAGCCTGTTCATTGAGGCCTTTCAGCTTGAACACGGCTATGTCCAGCAGAAGTTAGCTGCTGGCGAATTGTCACAAGAACTGGCCAACGCCTTAAACGAGCAGATTTCAACCGATGAGCTGGTTTATGCCCAGTCTTTGGACTAGTTAGACAAAACTCCCTGTTATTGTCATGAACTTGACGATAACAGGGAGTTTTTTTATCCCCCGGAATGTCAATTTAAATTAGAAATTGGTCATCTGTAATATACTTCATGAATACTTCCAAAGGTGTTTGATAAT
>NZ_CANCWN010000046.1:0-9718 GCF_947381485.1 Limosilactobacillus avium
TGTGTGGTAACACCATTAAAGACCTTGATGGGTTTTTCTGTCCACTTAAATGTTCAACTTAAATTTTACAATCTGCCATTTATTTATTTGTTGTTCCGTGATCATTAATCATTTCGCGTTCGTCAGCGACGGTGTTGAAGAGCTCTTCGCCCTTGCCGCGGCTACACTCTGCTTGGAGGGTGATGTGACAGATCCCGTATTTTTCACGGAGAACCTTCTCCACTTGGGAGTAGATCTGCTCAATCTGGCTGAGGGGTTTATCCTCACAGTTGAGGTGGGCAGAGAAGATAATGTGGTGCTCATCAATCATCCAGGCGTGGACGTGGTGGACGGCGTCGATGCCGTCAATGCTTGTCAGGTCCTTGGCAATCGCCTCGTAGTCCAGGTCGGGTGACGACTGCATTAGGATTCGAATGGTCTGGTTGATAATTGGCAGCGATTCGTAAGCAATGTAAATGGCAACCGCAATGGTTAAGAGCGGGTCCAGCCACGGAACGTTGACAAAGATCAGGATGATCCCCCCGATGATCACAGCAACTGACGAAAGGGCGTCGCTCAAAACGTGGAGGTAGGTTGCCTTGACGTTCAGGTTATCGTGACTGCCCGAATGGAGGAGGGCGGCGGATAGGAAGTTGGCAACGAGCCCGACGACCGCGACGATCATCATGATTGTCCCGTTAATGTGTTGGGGATGGCTCAGCCGCTGGATGGCTTCACCAATCAAAAAGATGGCAATAATTACCAGCAGGAGACTGTTGGTCAGGGCTGAGAGAATCTCTGCCCGCCGGTAGCCATAAGTACTTTTCCGGGTTTCCGGCCGGCCACCAATTTGCTGGGCAAAGTAACCCAGGATGATGGAAAATGAATCGCCCATGTTATGGAAGGCATCGGAGAGAAGGGCCAAACTACCAGAAATTAGCCCCCCAATGATTTCAACAACCGTGATTAAGACATTTAGCAGGGTAACAGCTAGGAAGCGTTGCCCCGTGATTCTTTCTTTCATAATTAATGAATGCTCCTCTGCATATTGATTGCAATTTTTAATCGCAATGTATTAAAATTAGTGATTGTAGCTAACGAAAAAGTTAGGCAATCCGAACTACTCGTTTTTATATTATGCTATAATCGTAATATATTCAATATCGAGTTATTGTGTTATGACCGTTCGAAGGCCAAAAATTTATTGAGAGGTGAACTAGATTGACTCCAATGAAGGAAGATTACTTGAAAATCATCTTTGAGCTCGGCGGTAGTCATAAGAAAGTTTCCAACAAGGAAATTTCATTAGGATTAGGAATTGCTGCTGGTTCAGTGACCGAAATGATTTCCAAGTTGGCCGACGAGGGGCTCGTTGTCCACGAACCATACGCCGGAATTTCATTGACAGCGAAGGGCCAAAAATATGCGGCAGAATTAGTACGTAATCACCGGCTATGGGAAACATTCTTAGTGGACAAGTTAAATTACAATTTTGCGGACGTTCACTCAGAAGCGGAAATTCTGGAGCACCAAACGAGCAATCGGTTGGCAACTGCCTTGGATGAGTACTTACAACACCCTAAACACTGTCCCCACGGTGGGGTTATTCCTTCGGCCAATGGCAAGTTTCCTGACGTAAGTCACCGCTTGTTAGCCGATGCCGAGGATGGTGAAGAAGTTGAACTGGAACGGTTCTTAGACAACCACGAACTGTTGACTTACCTGGAGGAATTGCAATTGCGTCCTTCAGAGACAGTGAAAGTCATTCGTCACGAACCATTTGAGGGTCCAATTGTCATTGAAAAGGACGGCAGTGACAAGGAAATTAACGTATCTTACAAGGCGGCCCATAACATCTTTATTAAATAAGAAAAGTTCAAGCGAGGAAGGTAATTATTTCCCCGCTTGTTTTTTGATAAAGCACTGCGCGAGTAAATTGACTTGTGGTATACTCAAAATAATTGCTAAAAATTAGAATTAGGAGTAATCATATATGTTTATTGAACGCGATAATCATCGCTGGCGTCGATTTGCATTTAGTGGGGGCTTCTTTATCATCTTGTTGCTATTGATCAAGTTTAATTCTTCGGTGGCAACGATGATGGATGCCGTCTTACAATCACTCTTCACCAGCCAGCGCCTTGAAGGTATCGGCTGGTTCCACGCCCTGATGACTTTCTTATCGTTTATTGCTAGCCCCAAGATGGATATCATCTGGGTGATTATCATTGCCGTTTTCCTATGGTTGAGGCAGTGCAAGATTCCCGCAATTTGGGCGGTCTGCACGTTGATCGGTGGGGATTTCTTCGGTGAAGTCTTTAAGCACATCGTTAAGCGTGCTCGTCCGGCCCAACACCTGGCAGCTGATGACGGTTATAGCTTTCCTAGTGGTCACACGCTGGGAATCTTCCTGGTTGCGGCGATCCTCCTCTTGGTTGTTCTGCCGTTAATCCAACGGCGGTCAGTCCGGACAATTTGCCAAATCTTGCTGGTGTTTACCATCTTCTTCTTGGCAATTTCACGGGTTTACCTGTACGCCCACTGGCCATTCGATACGATTGGCGCAATGCTGTTGGCGTATGCTTGGCTCCAGGTTGCTGAATGGCTGTACGTTGCTTGGGCGCCGCGCCTGCAACGAATTCCAATGCTAGAAGATTCGATTATTTAATGAAACAAGTAAAGAGCTGTGACTTGGTTGCAACTCCTTTTTTATTGCCCGGGAAATATTCATGATAGAGACAAAGAGATTAATAGTTAGACCACTGATTACCGATAATGACCACCAGGTTGCCCAGGTGCTGGCTGATCCAGAGTTATTGCACGCTGCCCACATCAGCTTCACGTCACTACCGGCAAACAGCTTTGAGATTAAAATGTTTTTACAAGCGGTCCAGGTGTTTGGTATTTACCAGAAGGCGGATCCAGCAAAACTGCTGGGCCTCATCACCGCCGACCAGACGAACCCAGCACTGGCAACCAATGAATGTGAGGTTGGTTACCTTGAACGCCGGTCCGTGTGGGGGCGGGGGATTATGACCGAGGCTTTACGGGGCTTCTTGGATGGGACCCCGCTGGCAATCGTCGCCACCACCGATGAAGACAACGAGCGCTCCCAGCACGTCTTGAAAAATTCTGGCTTTCGGCTGACCGGCCGGGAAGGTAAGCGGTTAATTTGGCGCCGGCCCGCTTGCACTCGGGATTAATCAGAGTATAATGTTTTACAAAATGAAGAGGTTGCGTTTTTCAATAGTAGCTGCTGCGAGGTGAATAAGCACTGGACCAGTGAGTGAAAGGGGAAAACGCCGAAACAAGTCGGAACTTATTTTCCGAGTTGTTGGGTCATGACTTAAGAGGTCATGGACTGTCGCGGTATTACCGCGGGGCGCTTCCTACGAGTGATTCAATAATCAAGAAGTTAATTGAGTCTGCTAACGGGATGAGCCGTTAGCAGACTTTTTTGTTACCCTCTTCAAAATCTATTTGTTTGGAGGATTTGCTTAATGGCAGAAGAGACGCACGACCAGCATTCGACTGGTCATATTAAGCGAACATTGAAGACCCGGCACCTGTCAATGATTGCCCTCGGGGGAACCATTGGGACCGGGCTGTTTATCACTAGTGGTTCGGCAATTTCAACGGCCGGACCTGGTGGGGCCCTGACGGCCTACGTTATTATGGGAATCATGGTCTTCTTCTTGATGACCAGTCTTGGTGAAATGGCAACCTACATGCCGCTAACGGGATCATTTTCCGCATACTCAACGAAGTTTGTGGACCCGGCCCTTGGTTTTGCAATGGGGTGGAACTACTGGTTTAACTGGGCAATTACCATCCCGGTTGACGTCACCAGTGCCGGAATCGTGATGAACTTCTGGCTGCCCCACGTTCCTAGTTGGGTATTCAGTACCATTGTCCTGGTCCTGATCTTCTTGATTAACTGGTTGTCAGTCCGTTCCTACGGGGAAACAGAATACTGGCTGGCCCTTGTTAAGGTCATTACCGTTGTCTTCTTCCTGATTGTCGGAATTGCAATTATTTTTGGGATTATGGGCGGTAAGCCAGTGGGCCTTTCGAACTTCCATTACAAGCAGGCCCCATTCGTTGGTGGGGTTCCCGCCATCATTAGTGTGTTCCTGGTTGCTGGATTCTCCTTCCAGGGGACGGAACTGGTCGGTATTACGGCTGGGGAAGCAGCAACGCCTGAGGAGTCAATCTCCAAGGCCATCCACTCTACTTTCTGGCGGATCCTGCTCTTCTACATCCTGGCAATCTTTGTCATCGCCTGTGTATTGCCGTACACTAACAAGAACCTGATGAACTCAAACGTGCAGAACATTACGATGAGTCCGTTCACCATTATCTTCAAGCGGGCCGGCCTGGCAGTGGCGGCCAGCATCATGAACGCGGTTATCTTAACCGCCGTTATCTCTGCCGCTAACTCAGGGCTCTACGCCTCAACCCGGATGCTTTATTCTCAGGCCCGGGAAGGGTACGCATGGCGCTTCCTTGGCTACGTTAACCGCCGGGGAATTCCAATCTACGCCTTGGTATTTACCATGGTTATTTCAACCCTGGCCTTTGCTACCCAGTTCATTGTTCCCCAGGCCTATGTATACCTCACGGACGCCTCTGGTTTGTGTGGCTTTATCGCATGGTTGGGAATTGCCATCTCGCACTTCCGCTTCCGCCGGGCTTACATTGCCCAGGGCCACTCGGTTGACGAACTAAAGTACCACGCCACCCTGTACCCATTTGGGCCGATCTTCGCCTTCATCCTGTGTATCATCGTTATTTGTGGGCAAAACGTGGATGCCTTTGCTAAGCTCGACTGGTCCAACATCCTGATTACCTACATGAGTGTGCCACTGTTCTTGATCCTGTTCTTCTACTACAAGATTCGTTACCGGACGCACATCATCCCGTTAGATAAGGTGGACTTGAGTAAGAGCACCAAGGGTGAAAAGTACGAAGGCTAGGCGATAATATATTTCAAAATCTTCCCGAAAATTTCCGGGGAGATTTTTTTTGCGAGAAATTAGTTCTTAATCCTGTTGTCGATTTCACATCGATGGTAGAATAGTAATCGTGTCTTTTAACAGATCATAATGAAAGGAACAGGATAATGATTGCTTTAGCAGGAACAATTGGTGCTGGTAAGACCAGCCTGACGCAGTTACTGGCCGACCACTTACATAGCCAGGCTTTTTACGAATCAGTCGACGACAACAAGATTTTGCCGCTTTTCTACAAGAACCCTAAGAAGTACGGCTTCCTGTTGCAGATTTACTTTTTAAACAAGCGGATTGACGAGATTAAAGAATCATATAGCAACGATCTCAACGTCTTGGACCGGTCGATTTTTGAAGATGCCCTGCTGTTTAAGCTGAACGCTGACATGGGGCGGGCAACGCAGACGGAGTCGGACATTTACAGCTCACTGCTGGCCAACATGATGGAAGAACTTCCTGAGCAGCCCCACCAAAAGGCGCCAAACCTGTTGATCACGATCCAGGTTTCCTTTGATACGATGCTCAAGCGGATTAAGAAGCGGGGCCGGTCTTACGAGCAGATTGCCAACGACCCGTCACTTTACAACTACTACAAGAACCTAAACGAACGCTACCAAGAATGGTACAAGCAGTACGATCAGAGCCCTAAGATGCTGATTGATGGGGACGAGTATGATTTTGTGGAGGACCCGCGCGCGGCCAAGAAAGTGCTCCAGATGATTGACCAGAAGCTAGTGGACTTAAATTTAAAATAAATGTTTGACAATTGTCAGAATGGATGATATATTGATTAAGCTGACTTGTTCAGTTAGCTTAATTTTTTCGGAGGATTAGCTCAGTTGGGAGAGCATCTGCCTTACAAGCAGAGGGTCACAGGTTCGAGCCCTGTATCCTCCATATGCGGATGTGGCGGAATTGGCAGACGCGCAAGATTTAGGATCTTGTATCTTTTGATGTAAGGGTTCAAGTCCCTTCATCCGCATTAATATTATTTGAAAAAAGTGTTGACATTCTTCACTGGTTCATGTAATATTAATAATCGTTGATAGCAATTAAATAGCTCATAATTATGCGGAAGTAGTTCAGTGGTAGAACATCACCTTGCCATGGTGGGGGTCGCGGGTTCGAATCCCGTCTTCCGCTTTTCTTGCACCCATAGCGCAATTGGATAGAGTGTCTGACTACGAATCAGAAGGTTGAAGGTTCGACTCCTTCTGGGTGCATATAATAAGGGTTTAACCTTTTCCTACAAAATAAAAAAACGACTAATGACTTTGCTAATCCAAAGTCATTAGTCGTTTTTTTATTTGACAAAGGAGATTACCTCATTGGATCTGTTGACCAGCGTCAAAGCCCATTCGATTAGCAGAGGCAATGTTACGAACCTCAAAGGCATCACCAATGACTTGATAAGGAACCTCCATTTCATCTAGGGTGTCTTGAAGATCAGTAACGGGCTTTTGTCCAAGTGCAATGACAACGGACTTGCCGGCAACAAAGCCATTATGACCACTATTCTTCTCAACATAGGTAATTCCATCGTCCGTAATCTTAGTAACTACAGCATTCATTACGGACTTAACATTCTCCTTCTTAAGCCGTCTCAAGAACTCACCGCGTGATACCCGTTCACGGGACATGGCCAATTCAGGTAACATGTCAACGATTGTTACATCGTGACCATCTTGAGCAAGCATATCAGCAACTTCGGAACCAGTTTCACCGCCTCCAAGAATAATTACATCTTTTGTTGGAACTTTTGCTTTACCTTCAAGGAGCTTCCAGGAACTAATGGCTCTATCAATTCCATCAATTGGTGGAATTGATGGTAATGAACCCGTGGCGAGAATAACATCATCAGGCTTGAACTCTTTAATCATGGCCGGATTAACTTTAACACCGGTTTTAATAGTAACGTGGCACCGTTTCATTTCGCCAATTTGCCATTCGGCAACGTGTCTAACAATCTTTTTGTAAGGCGGGACGGAAGCAATCTTCATTTGGCCGCCTAAAGTATCTGACTGTTCAAAGATGGTTACATGGTGTCCCTTCTTAGCGGCAGAGTATGCAGCTGTCATCCCTGCAGGGCCACCACCAATGACCATAACATTCTTTGGTGAATTAGTTTTAAGAATATGCTTGTATTCTGATTCATAACCAACCAGAGGGTTAACGGTACACCGCATTCCTAGTCCAGGGTGAATAGTATCGCCTTGACAGTGAAGACAGTTTATACACCGTCGAATGGTATTAGCGTGGCCCAGACGAGCTTTGTTTGGCCACTCGGGATCAGCAATTAGTGTCCGGCCAAGTGCTACCAAGTCAGCCTGACCCTTTTCGAGAATGTCTTCAGCTACGTCTGGAGTTCGAATATTTCCAACTGCAATAACTGGAATATTAACAACCTTTTTGACAGCTTCTGCCAAGTAGGCTTTATCGCCTTGAGGGAAGGTAGGGGTTTCGAAAGTTCTTTCCATTGAACCATAGTAGCCGCCACTGACGTGAAGCATGTCGACACCAGCGCGCTCTAGTTCTTGACACATTTTGACCCCTTCCTCAAGGTGATAGCCAGGGTCAGTAAATTCGTCAACCGAAATTCGAAAATCGATTGGAAAATCATAGCCGACTTCTCGTCGTACTGCCTTAACAATCTCAAGTGGGAAGCGCATCCGGTTTTCAAAGCTACCACCGAATTCATCATGACGGAAGTTAGTCGCCGGCGACATAAACTGTTCAATGATATATCCGTGGCCACCAAAAATTTCGATCCCATCGAAACCAGCTACTTTTACCCAATGGGCTGCTTTAGCGAATTTATCGATCATATCCCAGACTTCTTGGTTAGACATTACGCGTGGTTGTGTCTTGCAGACAGGGGAAGGAACACCAGACGGAGAGACCAATGGTACACCTTCACTATGTTCTGTGGTTGTCTGGTTCCCACTCTGGTGAATTTGGCAGAAAATACGGGCGTCGTAGGCGTGGACACGTTCCACCAGCTTGTTTAATCCAGCACAATATTTCATATCATCAACTCGTAATTGATTAGCAACGTCTTTTCCGCGCGGGTAGTCTACGGAGCAATTACCAGTGTAAATTAATCCTGCGCCCCCCCTTGGCGCGTGCCGCAAAGTAATCTAATAATTCATCCGTTACGAAACCATCTTGTCCAAGGTTAGTGGCTAATGGTGGCATTACGATTCGGTTCTTTATCTGTAAGTGGCCAATGTGGAAAGGTGAGAAAAGCTTTGGATAGTACTTATTTGTATTAGACATAACTGTCCCTCTAATGAAGATAATAAATATTTCTAGCACTACCTGTATATCGTGGGGTTAGTGTTAATGTTATACACTATGAAACCGATTTCTTAATGGATCCACCATCATTGTATTACTATTCAACATTGAATTTCAAGTTAATATTGAATTTAAATTCAATATTATCCGATATGTTATAATCGTAATAAATAATGAACCGAGGTTATTGAAGATGGTTATGTCTATTGAGAATCGTAAAAAAATTGCTAACCAACGCCGTAAGGCAATCTTAAAAGCGGCGATTAGCGAATTTGATAATCATGGATTTGAGAATACAAAGATTACTGATATTGCCAATGCGGCTGATGTTTCCGCGGGACTAATTTATCACTATTTTGGTTCAAAGGTAGACATTTTAAAGTCTTATGGACCAATGATTAATGACTGTCAGAACTATGTTTTAGGGTTAGCAACACCGTTTGATTCTTTGAAGATGTTTTGCCGCCGGGTATTGTTACCCTATAGCAAAACGGGCTACCATTCGCCAATCCGAATCATTATTTCCTGTTATGCCCATGGCTCGTTAGAAAGTGCTGATGATGCATTTCCATTTACTATTTATGGGAAGACTTTTCTTGGGGGAATTATAAAAAAGGGCCAAATAGCAGGCCAATTTAGAGAAGGGGACGCCGCCATGATGGGAGATATCCTTTGGCACACGGTAATTGGCTATGTTATTCATCGGTATAACTATCATCAAGAGATTTCCAGTGATGTAATTGATGCAATTATGGATACAGTGAAAAAAGAATAAGTATGAAAGACAAGACTGTTCATAATCTGGAAAGTTAACTCTTTGACAGTTATTAGCATTAATTGACAGATAACCATAAAGGGGTATATACTTACTAAGTATTGACATCAGTAGTACTCAAGGGTATTTACTTAACTTCGGAAATTAGCTCAGTTTGGTAGAGCGCTGCGTTCGGGACGCAGAGGTCGCAAGTTCAAATCTTGTATTTCCGACTGCTAGAGAAGCCGATTGTAGTAACCGTTAATAGACGTTGCTACAATCGGCTTTGTTGCTTTTTATTTGCTTTTATTTATTGTTATTTTTCTAAGCGTTTCGGTCGTTTTTTCGGTCGCTAAAACGCTGGTAGAATAACGATTGAAGAAAAATATAGGTCGTTTTTTTTAGTATAAACCCTTAAGTATCATATACAAATGGTGAAAAAGGAGTATCAAGTCCATTTAAGTCTTGATACTCCTTTATTGTTTATATGTACCATACAACGCTCAGAATGACACCATATTATAGTTTATATATTTGGTATTAGAGTTGATCTTGATAAAGATTAGGATGTTGATTGGGAGAAACGGGGGATGGCTTTTCATAAGGCAGATTGCAAGAAATAACTTGAACGAATTTAATGACGTAAATTAAGCAGGAAGATCTCGATTGGTGTATGCCA